>JAZUFS010000162.1:0-33391 GCA_045640805.1 Treponemataceae bacterium | reverse complement strand
GCATTTTAATAACGAGAAGGGTAGCTGCAAGGGCTATGAGACCTAAGGCCCATGAAATGATTCCACTTGCTGCGATTCCAAGTCCCTGTGTAAGACCTGCAACAACGTATGTCAGGAAAGAAATCACTGCAACTGTAATGGCATATGGAAGCTGTGTTGAAACGTGGTTTACGTGGTCACACTGAGCTCCGGCACTTGCCATGATTGTTGTGTCTGAGATTGGTGAACAGTGGTCACCGCAGACAGCACCTGCCATACATGCTGAAATACAGATGATGCGGATTGTTCCGGTTGGGAATGCTGCAATACAGATTGGAATGAGGATACCGAATGTACCCCATGATGTTCCTGTTGCAAATGCAAGCAGACATGCAATGATGAAGATGATTGCCGGCAGGAACAGCTTGAGTGAACCTGCAGAACCGGCAACAAGACCTGCTACATAACCTGCAGCACCAAGGCTGTCTGTCATGCTCTTCAGTGTCCATGCCATTGTCAGGATCAGGATGGCTGGAACCATAGCCTTGAAACCATCTGGAAGACATGCCATAAGTTCCTTGAATGTAAGGACGCGGCGGATCATGTAGTATGCGATGGCGAAAAGAATGCCACCCAGAGCACCTAATGAAAGACCGAATGAAGCGTCTGAATCAGAGAATGACCACTTGAAGCTCAGGTAGTTGCCTGAATCTGAGTCGAAGAAGCCGCCTGTGTAAATCATGCCGAGAACGCAGAGGATAATCAGGACGATGACAGGGAGGAGCAGGTCGAGAACGATTGACTTTCCGGTTTCCTCTTCTTCGCCAACACCAGCATCGCTCATGACAGCGAGTGCCTTTTCGTATTTTGACATTTCGCCGAACTCAAAGCGCATGAAGACCATTGCAAACATCATGATGAGTGTTACGATTGCATAGAAGTTGAATGGGATTGCTGAACAGAACAGACCGATTGCATCTTCGCCCGGATCAACGAAACCTGCAACTGCTGCTGCCCAGGATGAGACTGGAGCAAGAATACATACAGGAGCTGCTGTAGCATCGATGATGTATGCGAGCTTTTCCTTTGAAACGCCGTACTTGTCTGTTACCGGCTTCATGACTGAACCGACGGTAAGACAGTTGAAATAGTCATCAATGAAGATGAAGATACCGAGGAAGATTGTTGCAATCTGTGCACCAACCTTTGTCTTGATGTGCTTTTTTGCCCAGCGGCCGAATGCTGCAGAACCGCCAGCCTTGTTCATCATGGCAACCATTGTTCCAAGCAGTACGAGGAAGATCAGGATACCGACGTTCCATGAATCAGCGAGGCATGCGATGAAGCCGTATGCACCGTCGTCTGTTTCGTTGTAGAGAAGATGTGTGAAGAATCCTGTGAAACCGATTCCACCGTCAATAGCATAGAAAAGAGCGCCGATGACGATTCCGATGAAGAGGGAAGAATAAACTTCCTTAGTGATGAGCGCCAGTGCAATAGCTACGATTGCCGGCACCAGTGACCAAAATGTTCCTACCATTTTTTTACACCTTGTTTGATTGGGTTTGAGAAAACTCTCTGAATCTGCGGGTGCGTTTACACCCGATAATCCATTATGGTATAATAATACCATGCTTTTCGATACTGCGATAGTATCAGAATGCAAGATTATTCACTAATAATGTAATTATATGCATTAAGGAAGTAGGCCGTGCAGCGTCCAAAAATCTGTCTCTGTCTGACAGGAAAAACTCTGGATGAGGATCTTGCCATCCTCAACAAGTACCGTTCATGGATTGATATTGCCGAACTTCGCGTCGACTATCTTACGAGTGACGAGCGCCTTTTTGTACGCCGTTTCCCCGAACTTGCCGGCATTCCATGTATCCTGACTATCCGACGGCGAATTGACGGGGGCCAGTACTACGAAGGAGAAGCCAGCCGTACGACACTTTTTGCCCGCGCGCTTGCTTTTGCTGACCAGGATGCACGCAAGAACTTTGCATACATTGATCTTGAGAGTGACTTCCATGTACCGAGCCTGCAGGATGCCGCCCTTGCTTTCAATACGCGCGTCATCAGAAGCTATCATAACATGAATGCACCTGTCAGGAATCTTGCCGAGATGATTGATTCCATGCGTACGACGGGCTATGAAATCCCTAAAGTTGCATGTATGGCCCGCTCACTTTCTGACGTGACCCAGATTTTCGCCCAGGCAAAGGCCATGGATGACGCAGACCGCATTATTACCGTTATGGGGCCGTTCGGACTGCCGTCACGCATCCTTTCTGCAAAACTTGGTTCCTGCATAACATACACAACGGCTTCGGAACAGCTTGAGAACATGAAGGCAATCGGTCATATCGACCCGGTTACACTGCAGGAAACATATAATTTTCATGCCATAGACGCAAATACTGAGCTATACGGAATTACAGGCTATCCGCTTGAGGTGACCGACAGTCCGGCCATTCACAACAAGGGCTACCGTGAGCATGGTATGAATGCAGTGTATGTTCCGTTCAGAGCCCAGCGCATAGAGGAAGCGATTGACTTTGCAAATGTTGTCGGCGTGAAAGGTATGTCAGTGACAATTCCTTTCAAGGAAAAGATTCTGCCTGACATGCAGCAGCTTTCAGCGGAAGTCGGTGAAATCGGGGCATGTAACACGGCGATAAAGCGCTTTGACGAATGGATTGGCTACAATACTGATGCAATCGGCCTTAAGCAGGCGTTATGCGATTTTCTGGGGACTAATACACTTGTGCGAAGGAAAGTTGCCATCATCGGTGCGGGCGGTGCTGCACGGGCGGCTGCCTACGTTGTAAAACAACTTCGCGGAAAGGCATGCATCTTCAACCGTACCCTTCCAAAGGCGAAAAAGCTTGCCGAACATTATGGTTTTAAATACGCAGAACTTGGTCCTGAAAACAATGATCTGCTTGAAACGTATTCCGACCTCATCATCCAGACGACGTCAGTTGGAATGGGGGCAGTCAGAAAAGAAGCAAAGGCAGAGGATGATGTATACAATTCCATGTTCGATGTTGCCCGCGATCCTGCTGCCGATGCCGACCGTGATCCATTGTATTTTTATGCATTCAAGGGTCATGAATGCGTGTATGACGTCATATACAAACCCGAGCGTACCCCGATGCTGGAGCGGGCTGAAGAAGCCGGATGCCATGTTGAAAACGGATTTAGCATGCTGAGAAACCAGGCGTACCGCCAGTTCTCGCTGTTTACTGGAGTAGAATATGAGTAACGCACTTACACAGAGCGAACAGAAAAAACTTGTGGGTTCAACTGCAATCGACAGACTGATTGAGAAGGGACTTATCAAAAACAATATGAAGATCGGCCTTGGCACCGGTTCAACTGCAATGCCTGCAGTCCACCGCCTTGCAGAGCGCATCGCGGATGGCACTCTTACGGGCATCCGTGCGGTGGCGACAAGTTATCAGACAACACTTGCCTGCGAGGAACTGGGCATTCCCGTGTACAGTCTTTCAAGCCGTGAAATTGCCGGACAGCTTGACCTGGCAATAGATGGCGCTGACGAGATTACCCCAGAGAACAACCTTATCAAGGGTGGCGGCGCTGCCCATCTTAAGGAAAAGCTTGTTGAGTATTCTGCTGCCCAGCTCGTAATTATTGCCGACGAAACAAAGGACGTGGCGACGCTCGGCACGAAGTTCCCGCTGCCTGTTGAAGTGATTGCTGAAGGCAGGGTGCCGGTCATTGCAGCGCTCGAAAAACTCGGCGCTCACTGCACTATCCGCGAGGGTGTGAAGAAGGCAGGTCCTGTCATCACGGATAACGGCAACCTGGTTGTCGACTGTGTGTGGGATAAGCCTGTCGACCCGGCGAAACTGGAAAATGCCATCGATGCCATCACCGGTGTCGTTGAGAACGGCTTCTTCACCAAGAACCATCCGCTTGTGTTCATCGCACACGCAGACGGAACGGTCAGCGAGCGCGCATGAAAAAAAGTATACTGACGGTTATCCTCATTTTCTTATGTGCTCTTGCCTTCGGGCAGGAGTTTTCATATACAGACGAGGATGCAATCCTGCAAAGATTTCCGACATTAAAGATACTTGAAGATTACAACAGTGAAGAAATCAAGGTTTTTTATTCTGAGAAATATGTTACAAAATTGGAGATTTCAGATGATGAACTAGAGACTACCAATGATCACCTGTTGTTCAAATTCAACGATGTAGATAATGCATATATTGCAACTTTTTTTATTATGGTCCCCGCATTCGGGTTAATAACAAAACACTTGGATTAATTTCGCAAACACATACGATAATTATTACTGATTCAGGATATATCTATGTGTATGGGAAACTTGGTGAATACTACGTTGATATTGTTGAAAAATTTGTCATTGAAAACAATACAATAAGGAAAATTGAACAGCCTCTGTATTCAATAGAGCGTGAATCAACAACCAATTGTGATTTCTACATAAAAGCAGAACCTTCTGACAGTGCTGATAATGTAGCCTTGATTTCCAAGGATTCAGATATTTTTGTAATAGGTGTCAAGCACGACAAAAAAGGAGATGACTGGGTCCTCGTCAAGTCAGTTCTTGGGCTTACCGGATGGGTTAAGGTGTTTATGGCAGGCCCGTATATTGCAGGTCAGACCGAAGGATTCCTGCCTATGTTCTCAACCGATGAAGCTGCATTCTGATTTCAATTAGAACGGATTTATCACTTTGACGCCGTCTATTATCTGACCGGCGTTGAAATCTTCTGAATAGCAGACGACACATCCGCTTCTGCTGGCTGTTGAAATGATGAGTGAATCATAAAAGCTGATGCTGTTTTTAATCTGGATATCGATTGCCTTTAATATGATGGCGGGTGTTATCTGCTGAACGGGGAAAGCGTTACCCAACTGTTCAACAGCCTTTTTCATTTTTGACTTTTCAATCCCCAGTTTTTTTGTTGAAGCATTGTAAAATTCCTGAAGGTTCTGCGTGGAAATTATTGTTGACTCTTTATGCTGAGTAAGCAGTTGTTTTGCTATTTCTTTTTTCTGGACATCATGCTCATCAATTGAATATACAAAAATGTTAGAGTCAAAGAATACCTTGTTATTCACCTCTGTGTTTACAAATTTCTCTGTCATATAATTCCTCCCTGTTCCATTTCCAGCCTTTTGAGTTTCCGTGCAGGCTGTCTCCTAATTCAAAGAATTGTTGTAACGGATCTTTTTCTTTCTTCGTTTCGAGCATTGAATCTGCAATTTCGTCGCCATGTTTCTGGATTTCTCCTGCGAGTTCTGCGAACACTTTTATCTGCTGTGTGAACACGAGTTTCCTGAACATACCGACAATCGAGTCTGCATAGAGATTATCCGCGGAGTAAACAGCTGTTGGTTCTGCCACATCCGTGGAATTGTCTTGTGCAGGTGTGACCACATCCGGATCGGCTACGGCAGGTACGCCCGGATCAGCTACCTGAATGGCGGGATTTTCGTGGATGTGGTATATCCCTTCATCCGCTTTGCCTGCATCTTGGTGATTCAGCATTCTGTTATCAATAATCACTTCGTAGGGAACTTTGTACAATTCGGCAAGTGCCGCGACAACTTTTACGGGAGGATCGACATCGCCGCTTTCGTATTTGATATACATCTGCCGGGATATGCCTAGGAACCGGGCAACGGAATTCTGGGAGTAGTTGAATTTTTCGCGCAGTGCTTTCAATGTCTCTTTCATGAGACTAGTATAGCACTATACGGATTTAAAGTCTATCAGAATTTACAAGCGGTGTAAAAAATATTGTACTTTATTTCAACAGCTTTGTCAGGATGACGTCTTTCTGGCGCCAGTTTTTGTTTACCTTTACCTGCAGATCAAGGTCAATCCGGTAATCGAACAGTTCCTTCAGTACTTTGAGAGACTCAAGGCGGATGGTGCGTATCATGCTCGCGCCCTTGCCGATGACCATGCCTTTCTGGCTTTCGCGTTCGACGACGAGGAAGGCGCGTACCCAGAGCTCACGGCCATCTTTCCGCCATTCCATATCTGCAATGTCTACGTAAATGGCGTGCGGCAGTTCGTCAAACAGCCGGTTCATCGCCTGCTCGCGGATTATTTCTGCAATGCGGAAATCAACTTCCTGGTCGGTGTAGAACTCTTCGGGATAGAGAGGTTCTCCTTCCGGAGCCAGATCATAGAGGGCCTTCAGGGCGTCGTTTATGTTTGTGTCTTCTTTTGCTGAAATGTCGAAAATGCGTTCGGCAGGAACTTCGCTTAAGTTTGCAGCAAGGAACGCCCGTGCCGCTTCCGGTTTTGCAGCCGGCAGGTCGCACTTGTTTATGCCGATGACGGTTTTATCCGCGACAGGACGGACCAGGTCGCAGGTAAGAAGCTCTTCCTCTCCCGGCACGCGGGTGGCGTCTATCAGGTACAGGATTGCATCCGCCTCAGAAAGCTGGTCTGTAGTGATTGTCCTGAGTTTCAGGTTCAGTTTCTTTTCGGATTCGTGATATCCGGGAGTGTCGACAAAAATGAGCTGACCGAATGATGTGTTCACGATGCCCTTTACGGCGTTGCGCGTTGTCTGCGGAATGGGTGAAACAATGGAAATTTTCTCGCCGCTTGCGGTGTTCAGAAACGTTGATTTACCCGCTGACGGGCGGCCGACGATGGTGACAAGTGCACATTTAGTAGTATCCATACGGCTACTATATAGGAATAATTTTTTGTAGTAAAGCGGAATATCTTCCTTGCGGGCAGGGGTGTCTCATGGTACATTTAAACTGAGGCGATTCTTTTGAAAAGAAACGCTTCAGGAGAAAGTTATGTCACATCCATTTTTAACATTCACACTTGCGGATTCTCATTTTGCCGTTGAAGTAACGAACGTTCAGGAAGTTCTGGAATTTCAGCACATTACCCGTGTTCCCTGTGCCGAAAGCTGGATGGAAGGACTTATCAGCTCACGTGGGCAGGGAATTTCAGTTGTAAATCTGCGCCGTAAGTTTGCACTTGATGACAGGGAGCCGGATAAGAACACACGAATTATTGTCATGGAATTAAAGCCATCGGAGAATGAGACAATCAATTTTGGTGCGATTGCGGATTCTGTTCAGGAAGTCATTGAAATTCCTGATGAGGAGATTGAGCCACCGCCAAAATTCGGCAACACGATTGCTACCCGTTTCATTAAGGGAATTGCAAAGCGCGATGGTGAGTTCATCATAGTGCTGAACGCCGAGCAGATTTTCTCGCAGGAGGAACTGACTGACATTACTGAGGCTGAGCAGGCTGTTCCGGAGGAAGAGGAGCAAAATCCTGAAGCCTGATCTTATCAGTTTCTGATGTAATCTCTACAGCATGCCCGCTGCGAAGGTAGAAAAGCCAGCAGCGGGTTTTCTTTTGTCCGCGCATCTGTCGCGCCGCATGACTGTAACACGCAAGTTGTGACACGTGTTCTTCCGGCTTTTCGGCACTGTCTGTCTTGAAATCTACTATATAGATTACGGGTTCGCCGTGTTCCTCAGTCTCGAAAAGTAAGTCAATCTGACCTTTAACGGTGACAGGAACACCGCCGCTGTTTTCTGACGCGGGAAGTTTCATCTTGAAATCATATTCGTTCTGGCGCCATGTTGCGCGAAGTGCCAGCTGTCCGAGTGATGAATCAACGAAGGATGGAGCGAGCCGCCGTGCAAGAGCGATTACTTTTTCGCGCTGGCTGCCGGTAAGCACCGCTGCGATTTCACCTTTTATCTTGAGAGGCTCACCGGTATAAGCCGCTTCAATTGCAGCGTGGGCGAGTGTGCCGAAGTGAGCATTCGTGAACGCCGGCACATCTTTTACGAGCGCATCTATCTGATTGAAAATAGCTGGATCAGGTGGTGTGTTCTCTTTTACCGGGCATCTGGTGGCGGCATCTTGAGTACCTGCGTTACCATCGGCGGCTTCTGAAATGCCAAGATGGCTCGGGTTCCATGTCTGCTTTGTGCTTATGTACGGCACAGGTGCAGGAGCGGCTTCGAAAAGAGGAGCGGCTTCATCTGCCAGTGCTGTGCGGGCTTTTGCTGTGTTAGCCCGTGTATTTCTGCTTAAGGAAAGCAGAACGTCTGCTTCATCGCGTGTGTAAAGCGGATGCATTTCGAGCGAGAATGGAGCCTTTTCAGGATTAGCCGAGTAGTATTCATACAGTGGCCGCATGAGTGCATAGATGTTTCTGGGGATATATTCGCCGTCGGCATCTTTTTGAGCGCTGCTTGCAGAAAGGGCAAACTGTGGATCAGCGGTGCAGCCTGTTATGTACAGCTCTTCACAGGCACGCGTAATGCCTACGTACAGTACACGGTCAAGTTCCGCGCGCTCTTTCAGCTTATCCAGTTTCTGGGATTCGTTGTAGAAGTAGTTGTTCTTCAATCCGACTGTAGAAGACAGGTTCTCGACATTACGCGGAGTTCCCGTGTTAATGGAAATACCCCAATCCTTGCTGTAGAAGACAGGAGCTGCGGCTTCCATATTGTTCGGGTGGAATGATGTGTTGCTCAGGAAAACAACAGGGAATTCCAGACCCTTGCTCTTGTGGATAGTCATGATGTGAACCGCATCTTTCCGTTCAAGCGGAATATCCATGTCTTCAAGTTTTCTGTTTTCATCAGAAAGCGACTGCAGGTAATCAACAAACCAAGAGACTGTTTTGTTGTTGGCGTCTGCACGACAGGCGAGTTCGAAAAGAAAGTCATACAGTTCGCTGTACAGAATGACGGTGCCGTTCCAGCGAGTCTCAAACTGATAGCCGAGTGTGTACCACAGACGAGTGACAGCTTCGGCTATGGAAATATGTTCAAGTTCAGTCTTGAAGGCGTTGAGTCTGTTCATGGCATCGTCAAGACGCGCCTGTTCTTCAGCGGATATGCTCTGACCGGCAAGTACGCAGCGCATTGCGTTATCAGAAAGGCGGACAAACGGGGATTTGAGCAGGATGGCATATGAAATACGATCGGCCGGATACACGCACCATCTGAGGCATGCGGTTATGTCGTTAATCGGTGAGTCATCGTAAAATCCGGAGACGGCTTCGCTTGCATAGGGAATGCCAGCCTGACGCAGATATCGCTCGAACTTGCGCTGGTTGGTGAGCGTTTTCAGAAGAATTGTTATATCTCCCGCTTTACGTCCGCCTGCAATAAGCTCCTTGATTTTGGCTGCTGTCCAGACTGCTTCAGATTCAACATCTTTCAGTTCATCGACAATTTCTGCCGAACCGTTGTTTTCTTTTCCGCGGGTTTGGGCTGACAGAATCATGCCGACATGAATGTGGGGGTCGCAGGAAAAAGACGGACCGTTATCATCAAACTTGACTGATGGTACAAGAGCAGGATTATAGCCTGCCTCATAGTCCATAATGCTGTTTTTTTTGAAAATTGCCGGGAGGTCGGGATCAACATCCCCTGGACTGTAAGGCTGTGTTATCTGCTTCGGATACGGATAACCGCCAAAAAGCGTGTTGAAAGCGGCAATAAGGGCAGGGTGCGAGCGGAAGTTCAGTGAAAGCGACAGGTTTTTAGCCAGATCATCCTTCAGGTTGTTGAAAACAGAGACCTCCGCGCCTCTGAATTTGTAGATTGACTGTTTTTCATCACCGACAAAGAACAGTTTGCCATCAACAAGATTTTCTTTTGACGGAATGCCTTTTGAGAACAGTTCAGGCTTTTCTGAAAGCAGGTAAAGAAGGTTTCTCTGCTGCTCATTATTATCCTGGAATTCATCAATCATTATCTTGTCGTATGCTGCTTTTTCAGCCTGACGCATTTCTTTGTCTTCCGTAAGTACGGTAATGGCAAGACTGGCGGCATCATTGAAGGTCAGAAAACCCTGTGTCCTTCTGATGGTGTCGCATTCTTTCTGGAACTCTTCGAGCAATTTATTCAGCTCACTCAGCATGGACCAGTGGTAGACAAAGTTAATGAGGCTTGAGAACCTTTCAAACTGTTTTCTAAGGTCATTTATGTGGTCAGACAGATAGACTTTCGAGGCAGCAATATAGGCAAGGTTACTCAGGCAATCAGTGATGGCTCTGTTCTGCTCTTCCTCATTTACTGGCGGCATGCTGACATCCGGAATGATGGGGCTTCCGCTTTCAAGAAGTTGCAGTATTTTTTCTTTTCTTTCCAGCATGCTTGCTGCATTACTGGAATAATTTATGACATCCTCATGAATCAGATTGAGTGTTTCTGATATTTCCCATGTTGAGGTTTCCAGCTGTTTCTTGATTTCAACACACTGTCTTTCAAAGTCATCCATAAAATCGATTGGGTTTGAAAGCGTGGACCAGCGTATTATGGTGTCGGCAAATACGCCAGCAGCGGTTTCCTGTGGTTTTCTTGTGCTTATGAGGGCCTGCAGTGCCGGATTGTCCTGATGTTTCAGAACAAAAGGCAGGGCTAGTTTCTGAATGGCTTCTTGGGCTGCGGTTACATCGGTGGAATAATCAGGGCGGATACCGTATTCATGCACTTTAGGCTTTATTACCGTGCTGCAGTATGAGTCGAGTGTCTGGATGCGTGCTTTTGAGAAATCGCGCACGGCGGCAGCTGCACGTTCCTGCTGGACGCCGGTAAGTTTCTGTGAGAAAGAGACGAGCGTTTTGTAAATGCGTTGATACATTTCTGCCGCAGCCTTTTTTGTGAATGTAAGTGTAAGGATCCTGTCTACGGGAATGTCTTTTTCGCAGACGAGCCATGCAAAGCGGCGGGCAAGGACATAAGTTTTGCCTGAGCCGGCACCGGCGGCGACAACAGAATTTTCAGAGAAAGTGTCAGTAACGGCGGGGAGCTGTTCGCCTTCCAGTATATCAAGCAGGTTTTCAGGTTCTTTCTTACTCATTGTCCTGGTCCTCCTTTACTGTAATCAGTGACTTGTCGCCGGAAACGGAATACGTGGAGCGGCAGACTGGACGGTAATCGCAGCCTGTGCAGGTCTTGAAATCAGGGGTGATGCCGGCTTCCAGCGTGTTCTTGAGTATTGCGTCAGCATAATGTGCGGCATATGCTTCCAGCCTTTCAATGGAATAATCCATGTCAGGGCGCTGCCTGGCTTTCTTTCCACTGCCACCTATGACAGCTTTTGACTTACAGTTGATGATTTCGTAGAAATAACATTCAGCAACCTTGTCATCAGGGTGTTCATGTTCCCATAGCATGATGTACATGGCGAACTGGAAGTTATTCAGACGGTCGCCGTCATCAGGATTGGGGAAGCATTCATCGGGTTTCGGACTTTTTCCTGTCTTGAAATCTATCAGGACAATGTTGCCGTCAGGGTTTCTGAGGATAAGGTCTGTTTTTCCCGTATACATATATGGCACGTTGTCGGGTTCACGGGTAAATGTTTTTTCCATACCGACAACCGTGTAACCGTAGAATTCCTTGCAGAATGCTATGATGCAGGCAGTTGCCTTTTCTTTGTAGGCAGCTTCCTGTTTTGAAAGCAGTTCCTTTGAAAGCGGGCTGCCCTTTGTCTGCAGTATGGCTTTCCGGACAGCGGAAGAAATGCGTTCAAGGTACTTTTCCTTGACTTCAGGATTATCCGGATTCAGTATCTGGCTGCCTTTTTCATTCTGTACTTCAGTGAAGAAGAACTCAAGAATCAGGTGATACAGTATTCCCACAAAAAGATCTTCCATAAGGTCTGCTTCAAGTGAGAAAGGTCTTAATTTCAGGCAGTCTCTGTAAAACCATCTGCGCGGGCAGAAGAAGAAGTCATTGAGGGCACTTTCTGAAATACGGACTTTGTCACCCTCAAACAGGCGGTTTTTATCAATGCCCTTGAGTGCTGTGTCAAAGCTGGAAAGTTCATGCGCACGCGAGCTCCATGTGGCAAATCCTGCTTTGTCTGTTTCAGACACGGTAGCCGGAAAAGCGTTCTGCTGCCCTGAAAGCCAGGCGCGCTGCTCTGCAATTGGGTCGTCAGTCTGGGGAACTTCCGCTTTTTCAGAGGCGAGTGCGCTGTGGGGCAGCGTGTAGCCGGCAAAGCTTTTTTCGGCGCATGAGAACCAGGTCCCCTTAAAACTGTTCTGGGCATACATCTTCAGAAAAATGCGGGAAACGTCTGTGTCTTCAACGCCGAGCCGGGTCCGCTTTTCCTTGGTCAGGAAGCGGAGCGGGCTGTAGGTGACGGTAACGGCGTCCTGTCCGGCAGCAGGAACGAAGTGAAGTGTCTTTGGGGCGGCTGCTGCGTTTCTGTACGGATACAGCATGACGCCGGTTGCTGCTGACTGCGAAAGATATTCGGTTGAAGAGAGCATTTCGGTGAAGAAGCTGAAGCAGCCCTCAATTTTCATGGCAGGGTATTCGTCCTGAAGAATGATGAGTTCTGCCAGTTCTGCGATGCACCGGCCGAGCACATTGTCTGCTTGTTCGGTAAACTCTTCCGGGTTGAGGAAATCGTTGCGGAAGGCAAAGTAGCTTTCTTCTATATCCTTGAATGTCTTTGCGCGTGATATGTTTTCAAGGCGGAGTTTCAGCATGTCGTAGAATGTGCCAAGCCGTTCTTCCGTCCGTGATTCTGCCTTGAGTGCGTCTTTCCAGACATCAAACATGGCGCCTTCTTTCTCAAACGAGCAGATGCATGAGTTCCGTATGCCGAAGTTGATGTGCTCCATGTTGTGATGCTTTTCCTTCCACGGCAGGTCGTTGTTTAAGAGCAGGTCCTTCACTGACTCGAATGAGAAGTTCGATGACACGCATTCCTGAATCTGAGGAAAAAGCATGCCGGCACCTCGTGCGGTGAGCGGAACTGCAATTCGCCGTTTTGAGGGGATTGAGTACAGCGCAAGTTCGCGCTCAAGATACGGAAGCAGCAGTCCGTCTCTGTCGATGCTGACAGCCATGTCCTCATACGGAATGCCGTCCTGCTCATGGGCACGCCTTATTTCGAGGGCAAGCGCATGCAGTTCGGCGCGGCTGTTTCCGAATGTGCGGATGAAAGAAGCATCTGCCTCTGCGCATGAAAGCGGCGCGAGATCATCTGCTTTTACGAGCGTTATGTTTTCGCTTCCCTCAAGCAGGTCTTGATACTCGGCAAAGTCTTCGAGCACTTCCGGGTAAAAGATGATGTATCTGTTTCCACGGGCATCAAACGGCGGTGTTTCCCAGGCAGGGTCGAACAGTTTATTAGCGTCAAGAAAATTGCGGTATGCTTCGTACAGACGCTCAAGATCAGTATCTTCCGGTGTTACCGGCGCTGCATGCTGCTTTTGTTTCCAGAGCGCGAGTTGGGGAAGCAGGCTTGAAAGCCAGCTGGTGAAGCTGGAGGCTTCCTGTGCATACTCCGGGTTTATGAGAGACTCGAACAGCGGGGAGTTTCTGTCTCTGATGAGGGCGGCGTTTTCGTCAATGAGATGTGCGGCGAACAGTTTGCGTAATTCAGACGGAATGCTCTTTTTGTCCTGTTTCTGCGACCGGATTGAGTTGCCTTTGAAAGTATCCCACGCGGTAAAACGTTCCATGGCAATGGTTCCAGAGTCCATGGTATTCAGAAGTACATCTGCCCATGAATCAGCAGCGACCTGTGTCGGAAAAACAAAAAAGACAGACGGGTCTGTTATGTTGTCTTTGAGAATCTGTAAGAGTGTGTTCGCCATACTTCTATTATAGGCGTTCACCTTTGTTTTTGCATAGAGAAATTATGTTCTGGAGTGGATGTACATCCGTTGAAAGGAAAACCTGTTTCAGAACATGTTCTTCAAGTCGCTGAACTGGTCAATTTTAGCGTAGTATGCTTCAGGTTTACCGAATCCGTAAGAGGCCCAGATGAACTTTACATCAGCTTTTGTGCAGGCTTCGTAGTCGCCCTGTGTGTCGCCGACGTAAAATGCTTCATCTATGCCGTTGCGTTCCATGAGCAGCCTGATGTTTTCAGGCTTTCCGAGTCCCGTATGTCCGAAGCACTCGAAATCGCGGATGCAGTCAGTAATGCCGTTTTTCTTCATGGTAAGTTCAATATATCCGTCCTGGCAGTTGCTTACGATGAAGAAATCGACGCGGTCCTTCATTTCACGGATAGTCTCAACGACACCCGGATAGGTTATGTTTGCGGTGTTTTCCTCGACGGCGATATGCTCGTGGTGGCAGCATTTTTTCAGGAGATCAGCCTTCGTTTCTGCATCAAGTCCCGGCCACATACTGTCGGCAATGGCATCCATCGTCTTGCCGAACTCTTTCTTGAGCCGGTCTGCGGTGACTTCCGGCAGGTCGAGTCCTTCAAGCCTGATTGCCTTGTTCCAGCCACCGGCGACAACTCCGGTCGTATCCCACAGGGTACCGTCAATATCAAGAAGGATTGCAGTTTTTTTCATTTCAGATGACCTCTTTTTACCGAAAATGATGCGCAGTGATTTGAAAAAGCCCTGATGTTCGACATCCTTTGGCTCGAATTTCATGATGTTGAATGCAAACTGCTGCAGTAATCCCATTGCAATTGGTGCCAGAAGCGTACCGACTCCGACAGAATCACGTTCGCCGAGAAGCAGGCCACCGGCGAAGACAACGAGCAGAATGAACACGTCGACAATGCCAATCGGGATTTTGGGCATGCGGCGGCCGACGGTTATCTGGAAGGTGTCGCGCGGACCGCAGCAGAGTCCGCTTTTCATGTAAAAATACTGCGACCAGCCCATAATGAAAAACGAAAGAAGTAACATGAAGATGCTGAGTGGCAGAGATGTGCTTACGGGGATGAGATTAAGCCAGTTGAGGAGGTCGACCGTTTTTCCGACAACAATTGCGTCGAGGATGGTGCCAAGGCCGATTTTCTCACCGGCGGCAAGATCAATGACGATGAGTGTTGCACAGATGATGAGGGAAGCGTTTCCGTAAAGGATGCCGAGTGTATTTGAGACACCGAAGCACAGGACACTCCATGGGTCAACACCGATATTTGCCTGGATGGAAAGATAGACGCCGAACGCAAAGAGCATAAGGCCGATGATTGCAGACCCGGCGTTCAGCAGGATGTTTTTTGTGCTGTCGTTTTTACGCATACGTTTCAAATATACTGAAATGCACGCAGTACGTAAACAAGCGGATGTGATTTGATTCCGGGGATGAGCGCCAGTTGCTTAATAATAGATGATTTCGAACGGATCGAGTGGCGTGAAGTGTGCTTTCGTGTATGCGGCTTTTGCACTCAGGTTGTCAGCCTTCACAAAAAGTGCCGTCTGCTTTCCTTCAGCTTTTGCCATGCGGGCAAGCTCTTCGACAAGGAACGCCGCGCATCCTTTGTTGCGGAATTCCGGCCGTGTGTAGACGCCGCCAATCTGCCACCACCTGCGTCCAATGGCGTTTGTGCCTGCTTTCGCTGCAAAGACCGGCAAACCTTGCGTGGCGCTGTCTGCCTTCAGGCCGAGAATGCGCTGAATGCGAAGGTTTTTCCGCAGCGTAAGGCGGCAGAAGTCTTCGTTCCACTCATCGCCTTCCTGCAGTACTTCTACCAGGTCGTACTGTTTCTGCAGTGGCAGCAGCGCTTCAGTATCGTCGCCGTTGCAGCGCGTGAGCGTGAAGCCAGAAAGCGGCGGCTGGTGTACCGGTGCATTTCCTGCGGTCAGGGCATCATCCGGTGCCTGCCACTTCATGAGCTGGTAGTGTATGGAAACACGCGGCTTTTTACGTGTGCACCCACGGATAAACTCACCGCCGCGTTCTTCGCCGAGAATGCAATACAGCGGTATATGGCGCAGGGCACCGTGTAAATCCCGGGCAATTGCGGCGCTGAGTGCATCGTCAGCAAAAACTGCGTCGCCAATATGGTGCAGCACGAGGCCGTTCTCCGAAAGGCAGATGACGGCAACGACGGGACTGGTGCGGGAGTTGCGGTACACGTAATACCTGAACTCAGGTGAGGGCAGATGGAGGTGGGTGCCGTCTGTCAGATGACTCATGAGGGCAATGGAACGTTCTTCATGTAATCCGATGAAGCTGGCAGCCTCTTCAAGCGTGTCTTCTGTAAGTTCCCTTACAAACACGGTTAATCCTCCATGGTGACAGGCAGTACGCCCAGGGCAGGTACTTCGCCTGCAAGAACTGCCGCAGCAGCTTTGAACGAGTAGTCGGAGTAACTGTAGGCGTACAGAATCGTATCAGCAAAATCAAGGTCGAGCGTAAACTTCGGTGACAGAATTGATATGATGATGACTTTCTTGCCACATCCTCTGAGTGTCTTGGCAAGAGCTTCGCTTTCCTCATTGGCGACACAGAAGATGATGGTGTCGTGGCGTCTTACTGAGTAGGGCAGTGTTTCCTTGTATTCAGCAAGCTGCTCGTTAGTCATTGAGTATTTATAAGAATAGAAATCGGCGTCAGGATAGCGTTTGTAGAACTCATCACCGTACTTGATGAACTGTCCGCAGATGAGCACCTTCTCCTGGGAAGCCATTTCGGGTGTGTACGGGAACAAATCTGCTTTTGTCACGCTGATTGAGCGGAGTGCCTGTTGTGTGTAGAACTCAACGCCATCCGGGTCGGGAATTTTCTCGGAAAGCGTTTCCGGGTCAGGATACAGCGGAGCGGCGTTCGGGCCCTTGAAATAATCGAGCTTTGTCTTGATGACACGGCGGGCGGCTTCTTTTACGATATTCCTGAATTCTTCGTCTGACTGCATCAGGTTGTAGTTGCGTGTCCAGGCGGCATCGTTCGGGGCGGGGGATTCCGCAAAAAGGACGATGTCATTGCCTGCCCTGAGCGACATCTGCACTGCGTTGGAAAGTGTTCCCGCGTAGGCTGTCGCGCCAATCATGGTCATGTCGTCCGTAATGATGAGCCCTTCGTAGCCAAGTTCGCCGCGTAGTACGTCGGTCAGGAAGTACTTGCTAAGGGAAGCCGGTTCGCCGTTTCCCGTAATTTCAGGGAAGTTGAGGTGTCCGCTCATGATTGCGGGAATTCCTGCGTCGATGAGTGTCTTGAACGGGACAATTTCGCGGGTGTAGAGCGTATCTTCGTCGATATAGATGACCGGCAGTTTTCCGTGGGAATCGTCGCTTGTGTCACCATGTCCCGGGAAGTGTTTTGCCGTGGCAAGAACGCCGGCGTCAAGACTGCCCTGCATGAAACTTGCGCCAAGAATGCCTGCTGTTTCAGGATCTTCACCAAACGAGCGTGGACCTATGACGCTTGATTCTATCTGCGTATACAGGTCAAGTGTCGGTGCAAAATTCATGTTTATGCCGAGCGCCGCCATTTCACGTCCTATGTAATAGCCTGTCCAGTACGCGTCTGAAGGAAGGGCACCGGCTCCTATGGCAAGGTTTCCGGGAGTATCACTCGTTTCGCCTTTTACGTGGCGTATCCATCCGCCTTCCTGGTCGGTTGCGACGAACAGCGGAATCTTGAAGCGTGTCGCCTGGGCACGTTCCTGATAGAAGGCGATTGCCTTTGAAAGTATTTCCAGATTGTCGGAATTCCAGCCGAACACTTTGATGCTGCCAGCCGCACGTTCATCAATCCATTGGGTGAGCTGTTCGGACGGTTCCTGGCCGAGCCAGCTGAGCATGAGTGTCTGGGCAAGAAGTTCCGTGTCAGTCATGCGGTTTACAAGTGCTTCTGCAAGTTCGTCTGACGGGTAATCACTCCAGAAGTTAAGGTCGTCGGGATAATTGTCAGGGCGCAGATTGATTGTGGCTGAGTTGTCTGTAGAGCCGCCTGCTGCCGGGGATGCGAAAAGTGATGAGGTGAAGATGATTGCCGCTGCAACTATGATGACTGCAAGTGCAGCTGTAAGTCTGCTCATCCGCCGTGTCATATCAGACGTAGGCCTCGTTCTTTATGTTGCGGATGTACTGGCCTGCGCTGTATGCGGCTGTGGCACCATCGGCAGTTGCGGTGACAATCTGACGGAACGGTTTTGCGCGGATATCACCTGCGCAGAACATGCCTTTTATGGAAGTTTCCATGTTGTAGTTCGTGATGATGTAGCCTTTCTCGTCTTTACGGAGCATTTCCACAAGGTCGGTGCGCGGCTTCATGCCGACAAACTCAAAAATGCCATCCATCTGCATTTCGCGGGTTTCGCCTGTGCGTGTGTCAGCCAGGACAACGGAATCTACTTTTGATACGCCCTTGATTTCCTTTACCTGGGTAAAGAACTGGACGGTAATGTTCTTGTTGCTGAGCACCCTGTCGGCGACGGCTTTCTGTGCACGAAGGCTGCCGCGGCGGTGAACGAGCGTTACGTACGGGCTCAGTGTTGAAAGGTAGGTAGCTTCATCGCAGGCACTGTCACCGCCACCAACGACGAGGATGCGCTTGTTCTTGAAGAACGGACCGTCGCAGGTTGCGCACCACGAAACGCCACGGCCTGCAAACTTGTCTTCACCGGGTACTCCCAGACGCTGATGTTCTGCACCTGTAGCAATGAGCAGTGCCCAGCTTGAGAGCCGGCCGGACTCAGTTTCAAGCACGAATTTCTGGCCGATTTTATCGATTGAATTGACGGTGGACCGCAGAATGGAAGCACCGAATTCCTGTGCCTGCTCACGCATGTTTTCTACGAACGCGGCACCGTCAACTGCGGGATATACGCCCGGGTAGTTTTCAAGCTTGTTGATGTTGAGTGCCTGACCGCCGGTTGTTCCGTTTTCAATGACGAGTACTGAAAGGTTTGAACGGGCTGCGTACTGGGCAGCTGAAAGACCGGCTGGACCGGCTCCGATTATGATGAAGTCGTAGAATGCGTTTTCCATGATGCTTCTATTGTAACTGTTTTCCCGTGTTTAGACTAGACAAATAAATCTGATTTTGCTATAGTGTAACAACCATGGCGCCATGCCCAAGCGGTAAGGGAGCGGTCTGCAAAACCGTTATGCATCAGTTCGATTCTGATTGGCGCCTTCAAAAAAGACGGCTTTTTTAAGCCGTCTTTTTTTTCCGGATTGTCCAGCCAAGCTGCAGTCCGATTAAATATACCGGGCTGGGTAGTGTATACTGCTCAGCCCGAACTCTTTTAAAGCCAGTTTTTCAGGATATCACAGGCGGCGTTTTTCTCATCCTCATTTGCAAAGCCGACATAAATGATGCCTGAATCTTCAGTTACAATCTTGAGTGAGCGGCGGTAAATCTCATCCATCTGTTCTGCATCTTCATCTTCTTCGTAGCCGAAAGTCGGGAAAGACGCAATGTTCTCTTTCTTCAGGAAGCGGCCATCCACAATGAGGGCGTTGTCCCAGATACCGCTCAGCATGCCGTAGTTGCGTTCCCGTGTGACAATGACTGCGCCGAGTACTGCTGTTGCGCAGAGAATGACTTCAACGTACAGATCGAATGTTCTGAGCCAGAGTGCGGCTATGAAAAGCGGAATGAGTACGGCGGCAATCCAGAAGACACCGGCTGTTTTCCGGGTAAGTTCAAGCTGGCAGGTACCGAGGCTTGCCTCAATCTTTTTTCTGCGGATGTTCATTGTTGCGAAAATAAAGGCTGCAGCTGCGAGCGCTGCAATGCGCATGATGATTCTTATTGTCATGATTCAATAGTACTAAAAGCAGGGCAGTTCGGCAACATTGAAAAAAATGACAAAAACACAATAAATGTCATGAAAACCTTGCCACAATGCGTTATTTTATTTATTGTTAGGACGGTAACACAAATTTGAGCCTCGTGTGTTACATATTTCGAACAGGAAATAATGCGCAATGAAAACTGAAAATGCTGAAGTCACCATGGAAGACTTCGGCCGGTTGTACGAAACTTATGGACCAATGGTACTGAGACGGTGCCGCTTCATGCTTAAGGATGAAGAAAAGGCGCTTGATGCCATGCAGGATGTATTCGTCCGTGTTCTTGAAAGACGGACACAGATGAGTTCTGTATGTTCAAGCCTTTTTTACACTGTCGCAACCCGTGTCTGCCTGAACAAGATCCGTGCAGACAAGCTCAGGACAGGACCAGATTTTGATGCAGTCATGTACGAGATTGCAGATAATCAGACAGCGTTCCATGAGGATGTGATTGACGGCCGCGCAGTTCTGGACTGCATTTTTTCAGAAACAAAGGAAGACACCCGTGAGATGGCAATCCTTCATTATGTAGACGGGTACACTCTGGAAGAAACTGCACAGAAGATGAACATGTCAGTTTCTGGAGTCAGAAAGCGTTTTTCTGTTTTGAAAGAGAAAGCTAAACGGCTGTAGGAGGCAGATTTTATCATGGCAAGACAAACGTTAATCCTTGAGCAGATTAACGCAGGTGAAATACCTGCAAACGAATATACAGGACCCGACAGGGATGAGCGGCTTTCAGAGCTCAAGGCTTCTGACCGTGAAATTCTTGCGCAGTATTCTGCTACCGACATGCAGAAACGTGTTGCCGCAAAACTTGCTGAGCACGCATCAGCCGCGAAGGAAGATGATCTTTCTGCTCCTGTCCGCGTCGTACGTTTTCCATCCCAGCGTGTCGTGAAGTTTGCTGCAGCTGCCGCCGTGCTCTGTCTCGCAGTCATGATTCCGCTTTTCGTAAAGAACAGCGGTTCCGCAGCTGTATCAGACGCCGTTTCACCGGCTGCAGGAATAACACTTGAAACTGCAGCATCAGCCGAGCGTGCAAAGGGCGTCGGCCCACGGATGTACCTTTACAGAAAAGAAGGCAATGAGGCGGTACGTCTTGAGAACCGCACCCTCGTTCATGAAGGTGACATCCTGCAGATTTCCTACATTGCATCAGGTGCAAAATACGGCTTTATCCTTTCCATTGACGGTAACGGCTGTGTCACCCAGCACTATCCTGAATACGGTGACACTGCAGCTGAACTGTCATCCAACGGGGAAGTTCCTCTTGAATATTCTTACAAACTGGATGATGCTCCATCCTTCGAACGTTTCCTTCTGATTACTTCAGACAGGGAGTTCAATATCCGTGAAGTTGAGCAGGCGGTCAATTCTTTCCAGAATGCAGACCGCGCCATGTCAGAAGATTTTTCAAACTATGTTCCGAAAAACGCTGACATTACAGATGTAGTACTTTTGAAATAGGACCGGGAGAGTTTATATATGAAGATTACAAGGAAGATATTTGCAGTTGCTGCGGCGGCGTTTGTTTTTGCTGCTGCCTTATCAGCTCAGAATGCAGAGGGTTCAATTGAACGCTATGCCCTGTATGTCGCATCAAACAAAGGTGGTGAAGGCCGTGAGACACTGCGCTACGCAGGAAGTGACGCACAGACACTCGCTGACACCATGATTGAAATTGGCGGCGTCAAAAAGCAGAACAGCTTCATCCTTGTCGATTCCACAAAGGATGAGATTGACGGCGCGCTTGACAACATTACATCCATCATTGAGCGCAATGCAAAGAACGCCAAGCGCACAGAGTTCCTGTTCTATTACTCAGGACACTCAGATGAAGATGCGCTGCTGCTTGGAAATGAGGCTTACAATTATTCCGAACTCAAGGCAGCCATTACGGCAATTCCGAGTGATGTACACGTCGTCATGCTCGATTCCTGCTTCTCGGGCAACTTCATCCGTGCGAAGGGTGGTTCCCGTGAAAAGTCATTCCTGGTAGATGATTCCGCTGTTGTTCAGGGACACGCCTACTTCTCATCAAGTTCAGAAAGTGAGGCTTCTCAGGAGTCAGATACAATCGGAGCATCTTACTTCACGCACTCAATCGTAACAGGACTTCGTGGCGCGGCAGATACTTCCGGTGACGACAAGGTCTCACTGAATGAGCTGTACTACTACGCATTCAACGACACGCTGTCACAGACAGAGACAAGTCAGATCGGTGCCCAGCATCCGTCTTACAACATTACGATGGTAGGGTCTGGCGACCTTATCCTGACCGATATTTCCGTCGCAGATTCTGTCCTGTCAATTCCTGCTGAGGCATCAGGCCAGTTCCTGGTACGTAATATTGAGGGAAAGCTCGTTTCTGAAATCAACAAGGTTTCAGGCAGTCAGATGTCAATCGCACTGCCGGTCGGTATGTACACTGTAACGGTCAACTCAGGTGCTTCAACAAGCCAGGCAACTGTCCAGCTCACAAGAGGTCAGACGACAGTCCTTAACACAGCAGGTATGCGCCAGGTACAGCAGACTCAGGGTGTTGCCCGCGGTTCTGCCCCGGTACAGACTGCACCGACAGTTACTGTCCAGGTCAATTCCTATTCACGTACATACGGATATGAAGGTGAGTACAATGAAGCTGCTGATCCGTACAATCAGGGCAGGGGCTATTCTTACTCAAACACATCTACATATGAGACACAGGTCACGACAGGCAATGCGACGGCCGAGACGGCTTATGTGAACTACACTCCGTTCGTACTCAGTATTGTTCCAGGCATCAACATTCCTGGTGCACGTAACGGTAACATTGTTCTGAGTCCGTTTATGTCTGAACAGGACAACGTACTGGGCTTTCAGGTAGCATCTTTCATGAACATGATTAATGTCAACATTATCGGTATTCAGACAGCGGGTTTCATGAATATTGTACGTGGCAACGGTTCCGGTATTCAGACGGCAGGTTTCTCGAATCTGGTTAACGGCAACTATCAGGGTGTTCAGACTGCCGGTTTCATCAATCAGGTAAAGGGTAACTTCCAGGGTATTCAGACAGCAGGCTTCATAAATATCGCGGGCAAAGTAACCGGTCTTCAGGTTGCTCCCATCAACATAGCTGACGAAAGCAGCGGTCTTGCCATCGGTCTTCTGAACTTCATCGGAAACGGTATTCACGCCCCGGCACTCTACTGGGATTTACTCCCAGGCAAAAATCAGCTGTGGTGTCAGTTCCAGAGCGGTACAAAGCATTTTTACACTACATGGCTCGCCGGAACTCAGGCTGACTTTGATGGAGACTATGCCGCATTTGGTGGTGGTATGGGCTGGAGACTTGGTGAAAACGGACTGTCACTTGATTTTGAACTGCTTTCACGTCAGATAATTACATCAGGCATGGCTTCTTACTATACCTCATGGGAGTTTATTGATGATATTGCAGATGCAATAAACGGTGACTTTCATTTCAGGTACGATGGCTTGACAATGATGTATCCGTCAGCCCGCGCTACCCTGAATCTTGGTAACAGAAATGATTTTACAGTGTGTCTGTCGTACAATGCAGACCTTATGGTAGACGGATGGAACAACGCTGCGTTTGATGTCTGGCAGGGAAACAAATCATATCTAAAGACAATCGGCGGCAAACAGTGTACTATTAGAACAACATGGAGTGTAGGCTTCAAGTTCTAGGAGCTGTTTGTGTCAGACACATTGCAAAACGGTCAGGTTGCACTGACCATAGAGTCAGCCGGCGAAACCTACAGAGGCAGCCGGTTTGACTGGAACGGAACTGTTGTAAAGGCAAGTTTCAAAGGATATGAAATGCTCGGGTACGAAAAAGCGCCCCTGCATAGAAAAGACATCATCTACGGACGCGGCATGCACAATGAGTTTGGCATCCGTTCCTGCATAGGCTATAACGACGGCGACGGTACGGGCGAAAGTGCCTGGTTCCCAAAAATAGGTACGGGCTGGCTCAAGAAAAATCCCGATCCGTACTTTTTCTACACGCAATACGAAATAGACCCAATCACGTTTGACCGCGAAATTACTTCAGACAAGGCAGTTTACTTCTGCAAGTCAGGAATGCGGAACGGCTATGGCTACGAGTACACGAAGCGCATCAGCCTGAAAGAAAACGGCTTCATCACGGAATATACGCTCATCAACACGGGGGATAAGCCCCTCGCCACGGATGAGTACGTCCACAATTTCCTGCAGCCCGGCGGAAAGAAAATCGGCAGGACAGTATCACTGCAGTTTCCCTGGTCCGTGCGGCAGGATGTGCTTGCAGACGCATCTGACCGGGATCACATTTTCATCCGCGAAATGACGGGTCTTACGCTTACGGGAACTCCACGCGGAAAGCACGAGTTTTTCCTGGGAAACCTTACTGGCCAGGTTCTGCCGTCTGAAAAAAGTCCGTATCCGGCACGCTGGCTCCTTAAGGACACACGGCTCCCGTTCAGCATGTCAGAGACAGGCAGTTTCCGCCTTGAAAAATGTGACTTGTGGGGCCACTCCAGGACAATAAGTCCCGAAATGTTTTTCAGTTTCAAGGCGGATCCCGGTGAGACGGTGACCTGGTCACGCGAAATCGCTTTCACGGAAAACTGACACGGCATTCTGCATTAAGTTGGCGTAAATCAAAATCCTCTGTTATAATGTGACATTATGCTCAGTTACCGCCACGCCTTTCACGCTGGAAACCATGCAGATATCCTTAAACATTCACTTCTGACCCTTACTCTTAAAAGCCTTCAGAAAAAGGATAAGCCATATACGCTTGTGGACACGCATGCGGGTGCCGGCCTGTACGTTCTTGATGACGAACGGGCAGAAAAGACGGGCGAAACAAAAGAAGGTATTCTGCGCCTGCTGGAAGTTGCGTTCCCGGCAGACGGCGGTGTGGCAGCAGATGTCCCCGAGGCACTCAAACCGTATCTGGAGTTGTGCCGCGGCTATACTGCTGCCGGAAAGTATCCGGGGTCACCGGAAATAATGGCGCGGCATGTACGGCCACAGGACAAACTCATGCTCATTGAGCTTCATAACACGGAAATAGATGTACTTCGCGTCAATATGAAGAAGAGCATTCATGACGGTCGCATGGGCATTCATCACCGGAATGCGTTCGAGGCAGTTGATGCACTCCTGCCGCCAGACCCACGCCGCGGACTCCTGCTGATGGACCCGAGCTACGAGGTCGACAGCGACTGGACAAATGCGGCAGACGCGCTTGTCCGCACGCACCGACACTGGTCTGTAGGCGTGCTCTGTCTGTGGTATCCACTCCTGAAACATCGTGAAAGCGAGATTGCACTTCTTAAATCAGCATTACGTGAAGCTGCAGCTGCAACGCCGTCAAGTTTCCTCTGTGCAGAACTGCTTGTAGACACCCCTGACAGGGAAACCGGGCTGTACGGTTCCGGCATGATGGTGATTAATCCGCCGTGGCACCTGGACGATCAGCTCAGGGAAATGCTGCCGTATCTGGCACGCGTGCTTACGGAAGACGGAACTGCCGGAAAAGGCAGCTGGTCCGTTGAACTGGAGGCAGTGTGACATCCGCTTCAAGAAACGGCAGAACCTGCTGCATCCATCTGATTTGCATCATCCTCCTGCTTCTCACTGTTTGTGCGGCTGCATATGCTCAGAACAAGCATATTGCGCAGACGCCCGCAGTGCCGTTCGAAGTTGTGTCTGAGCCGTCCCTGCTTTCTGTTTTCAAGGCTGCATATCCCAATGTGACATTCTCATCGGTGTGGGTTTCTGCAATGTCTGACTGGCGGATTACCATGACGTACGAAGGCCGCATTACTACGCTGTACTGGTGTGGCAGCCGCATGCTTCCGGAAGACAGGCTTGCAAACAAAGACAAGTATGATCCGCTCCTCTATGAGTATCCGGCTGACATTCCGGATCCGGCAGATTTCACGGATGAAGATGTAAAGCAGATTCTGGCAGAAACGTCGACTGAAGTACGTACCGCGTCGTATGGAACCGGCACTTTTTTCTACGATTTCATTTACGACACGCGGACACGAGGAGCTGCAGACAGTCATATTGTAAAAGCAACATTTCTCGGGAAATCAGTCAACATACACGAAAAACTGCGCATCCCGCTCATGGCTGTTGAAGGTGAGATAAAGCGTCTTGCAAACAGTGACAGCGCGGTCAGCGACTGGATTAACAGCCTTGAACGCTGTGACGGATTCAACTGGCGTGAGATTGCTGACTCGGGAAACAGGTCTACACACGCGCTTGGTATTGCTGTCGACATCCTGCCTAAAGGGTGGGGACAGAAGAACCTGTACTGGCAGTGGCGGCGCGATATTGCGGGAGACGCATGGGTGACGACGCCGCTTTCACGACGCTGGCTCATTCCGGAAAAGGTCGTCGAAATTTTTGAAAAACACGGATTTGTGTACGGCGCCAAGTGGAAAATCTGGGACAACATGCACGTGGAGTACAAACCGGAGTTGCTTGAATACCGTTCCCTTTTAGAGTAGTATTTTATAAACGGATTAGTTTTTAACGAGGTAATAATAGATGAAAGAACTTGAACCAGGCCAGCAGATTGAAACAGTCATCGTGGCCGTAACCAGCGACACCATTTTTCTTGATTTGAACACAAAGACAGAAGGCGTCCTTAATACCGCTGAATTTACTGATGATGAAGGAAACGTCAGCGTAAAGGAAGGCGATAAGATAAAGGTCTATTTCGTCGGCTATCAGGGTGGCGAGATGCGCTTCACCACAAAGATAAGCGGCGAGAATGCAGCAAGCGAAATGCTTGAGAACGCTTACAAGAACCACATCCCGGTTGAGGGAAGTGTTGAAAAGGAAGTGAAGGGCGGCTACGAAGTAAGAATCGGCTCAACCCGCGCGTTCTGCCCGTACTCACAGATGGGCTTCCGCCAGAAAGAAGCTCCTGACGCTTACGTCGGAAAACACCTGACATTCATGATCACCAAGTTCGAGGAAAAGGGACGCAACCTGATGGTCTCAAACCGCGCAATCGGCGAGGCAGCCTGGCAGCAGCAGCTTGAAGTGCTGAAGGGTAAGCTCAAGATTGGCGACAAGATTCACGGCGTTGTTGAATCACTGCAGAACTACGGTGCATTCGTAGACATTGACGGTTTCAGGGCACTGCTTCCTGTTTCAGAGATTTCACGTACACGCGTCACTAAAGTTGAGGATGTACTCAGTGTCGGTCAGGAGATCGATGCCGTCATCATCAAGCTCGACTGGCAGAACGAACGTGTATCGCTCAGCATGAAGGAACTTGAGGCTGACCCGTGGGATGAAATGGCAGACAAGTTCCCTGCCGGCACTAAGATTGAAGGAAAGATTTCACGCGTAGCAGATTTCGGTGTGTTTGTCGAACTTGAGAAGGGCATTGACGGCCTCTTGCACGTTTCAGAAATGAAGAACGTCGAGCGTTCTACAAACCTGCGTAAGCTCTATAAGGCAGGTGAAACACTTGCCGTCGTCGTAAAGGGCGTCGATGCAGCCGGTCACCGCATCAGCCTTATTCCCGGCACACTGAGCGAGGAAGAGCAGACAACCCAGGAATACTTCAGCCAGCAGAAGGATGACGACGGAACAGACACCTACAATCCGTTCGCAGCTCTGCTGAAGAAGAAATAAACCGGCATATCCGGAGACAAAAAAGGCGCCGTCTGGCGCCTTTTTTATGCTTTCATGTATTATTCAAGTTCTGCGGGCCACTTGCTGCGCTTTTTTACAGTGTGGCGGCAATCACAGCCTTGATGGTGTGCATGCGGTTTTCGGCTTCGTCAAAGACTACGGACTGACTGCACTCGAACACTTCGTCGCTTACTTCCATTTCCGTAATGCCGAACTTCTCGCCGATTTCCTTGCCGATCTTTGTCTTCATGTCATGGAATGACGGCAGGTCATGCATGAAGATAGCGCTCTTCTTTGCCTGCTTCATCACATCCATGGTGACGCGGTACGGCTCAAGGTCGCGGATTCTTTCAGCCCAGACTTCATCCGGTTCGCCCATGGAAACCCATACATCGGTGTAGAGTACGTCGGCGTCTTTTGCAGCTTCCGCGACATCTTCTGTCAGCGTAATGCTTCCGCCGCTTTCCTTGCACCAGGCCTCACACTCGGCGAGCAACTCTGCGTTGGGCATGTATGCTTTCGGGCCGCATGCGGTGAAGTTCAAACCAAGCTTTGAGCAGACGACGGCGAGCGAGTTACCGATGTTGTAGCGGGCGTCGCCGAAGTAGACGAGTTTTACGCCTTTCAGCTTGCCGCAGTGTTCGCGTACAGTGAGCATATCCGCGAGCATCTGTGTCGGGTGATATTCGTTTGTAAGGCCGTTCCAGACAGGAACACCTGCGTATTTTGCCAGTTCTTCAACAATTTCCTGACCAAAACCGCGGTACTCAATGCCTTCGTACATGCGGCCAAGAACGCGGGCTGTGTCGGCAATGCTTTCCTTCTTGCCAATCTGTGAGCCCTCTGCCAGGTATGTTGTCTGAATGCCGAGATCATGTGCGGCAACTTCAAAGGAGCAACGGGTACGGGTACTTGTCTTTTCGAAAATGAGCGCGATGTTCTTGCCTGCGTGCATGTCAGTCAGCAGGGTTCCTGCCTTCTTCTTTGCCTTCAGGTCGGCTGCCAGGTCGAGCAGGTACAGGATTTCATCCGGTGTGAAGTCCTTGAGTGTAAGAAAGTTCCGTCCTTTGAGATTCATGTGCGTGTCTCCTTTACGTGCCACAATGTGGCGTTACTTTTTATCAGAAAGGAAAATAATACTCCGTGGCGGTGAAAAATACAACCCTCGGGAAAATGATTTCGAAATGTGATATACTATAAGAAGACGATTATGGATGAACAGTACGAAGAACAGGTAAAGAACTTCATTTTTCATTGTTGGGAACTGTATGTCCAGCGGGCTCCTATTGAGGAATTTGAGTCCCTGGTTGCAGATGACGCAGTCTGGATAAGTTCCGGAAAAGATGAGTTTGTAACAAACAGTGAAGAGGGCAGACAGCTGCTGCTTAAAAAGCTTTCATCCGAAATGGCGTTTGGAAAAATTACCGGTTCTGACCTGACCATCATTCCACAGGGGGATAATGCCATCTGTTTCGGACTGCTGCATGTTTTTGCCAATGCAGAAGAAGATGGTGGCACGCAGATTCGTTTTTCCATAAATGTGAGCGGCGTTACATCCGGAAACATGAAAATATGTGGTGTACATGCCTCTCTTCCCGCAAGCCCGCTTGCCATGAGGCCAGAAATAGTCCGGCCGGTTGTCTCTGAACCCCAGCTTCTTTCCGGATTTGATGACCTTGAAGAAAGTTTCCGCATCGCCGCTGACCAGGAAGGCATTTTTGTCTGGACGATAAATCTTGATTCCATGACGCTGAACGTATCATCAAGCATAACCCGTACTTATGAGGTGAACATGCTTCCGTTCACTACTCTGTCAATGTTCTGCGAACAGACGATAGAGCAGGGGTTCTGCCATCCGGATGATGTGTCGACGTACCGCCGCATGTTCAAGCTGCTGCTTGATGGCGCAAAAAACGTCACGTGTATCGTACGCCGCAAAAATAAGCTGACAAGACAATGGGACTGGCTCCGCATATCATACAACCTTTCGCTTTTTTCAGAGCCGCAGAAGCCGCGTCTGATTGGAAGTGCGACCGAAGTAAACAGTCTGATGAAGGCGCAGCAGAAGTATTACTCGTTCCTGAATTACCGTCTGTTTGCCCAGCGTGATGCCATCGCTTCGTTCACGGTAAGCCTTTCACGTAATCTCTGCCTTGACTGCCGTTGCCGCATTCCGCCGTTCAACGAGATTGACCAGAGCAAGGGACTCGACGTTTTCTTCCACCGGCTTTCTGAAGATATTCCTGAAGGTGAGGAGCGGACGCGGTTCCAGTCTGTGTTCAACGTCCAGCTGCTCTTGAGCCGGTTCAAAGACGGCGAGACTTCCATCCATTTTGAGTTCAGGTATCTGCCGGTGAACGGTCGTGCCGTCTGGCGGCGCAGTGACATCGAGATGCTTGAGAACCCCGACACACATGATGTCGAGGCGTTCATCTATACTTTTGACATTGATTACGCCAAAAACCAGCAGCTCGTTTCGCGGCATCTCATCAGGAAAGATTACGAATTCATCGGTCTTATAGATATTGTTGAGAAACAACTCATCACCTTTACCCAGGGATCTCAGGATGTGCTCCGGTCCGACTGGCGCATTGCAGATTATGACGACGGCATGCTTGAAAAGCTTAATCTGCGGCCTGAAGAGGCTGCTTCATCCGAAGCATATGAGGCGCTCAGTCTTGAACATATCCGCGAGGAACTTGCTGAAAAAGATGCATATGTCTACACCATGCAGACTGTTGATGACGAATCCGGCAGAAAGCTGCTTAAAGGCTGGAAATGCTTTTACATGCCCGAAGATTCCAAGCTCATCATCATTACCTGTACTGATGTTACTGAAACTTTTGAGGCAGAACAGCAGCAGAAGGATCTGCTTACTATGGCACTGGAACAGGCAAAGCAGGCTACGGTCGCAAAAAGCAGTTTCCTTTCAAACATGAGCCACGAAATCCGTACGCCACTCAACGCCATAATCGGCATGACATCGCTTGCCCTGCAGGATGCTGAAAATCAGGAACACGTGCAGGACTGTCTCGGAAAGATTGACGTTTCTGCAAAGTTCCTGCTTTCGCTCATCAACGACATTCTCGACATGTCACGCATTGAAAGCGGAACGGCGACAATCAAGCATGAGAAGTTCTTATCTGCAGACCTTATTGACAGCGTTGATGGCATAAGCAAGTCACAGGCTGCTACAAAAGGCATAACCTACGAGTCGCGTTTCGTAAATGCGGTTGATCCAGAGTACATAGGCGACCAGACCCGGCTTCAGCAGGTTCTCATCAACATCATTGGCAACGCCATAAAGTACACGCCGTCTGGAGGTTCCGTCACCATGACGGTCGACAGACAGCGGATAAGCAACACTGAGGCAATGCTCCGTTTCGTAATTGCTGACACGGGAATCGGTATCAGCAGGGAATTCCTGCCGCATATTTTCGAGCCGTTCAAGCAGGAACATGCGGGAACTACGTCTGCATATGGCGGAACGGGACTGGGACTTGCAATTACCAAAAACATTGTCGAAATGATGGGAGGCACCATCACCGTCCAGAGTACACAGGGACAGGGAACGACGTTCGCCATTACGGTTATGCTTGGAATAGATAACTCTGTCAGTAATAATGCGGCGGAGGTTGAGGAAAAGCCGGTTGTGGTACAGCCTCAGGTGTATGACTTTACCGGTAAGCGCATCCTTTTGTGTGAGGATCATCCGCTGAACATAGAAGTCGCCAAGCACATCCTTGAGCATGTGGGCTTTACGGTGGATGTTGCTGAAAACGGCGTGTCAGGTGTCGAGCAGTTCATGGATCATGGAGACGGATGGTATTCATGCGTCCTTATGGATATCCGTATGCCGCTTATGGACGGTCTTACCGCTACGCAGAAAATACGTGGCGCACCGCTTTCGTACGCTAAGACAGTGCCGATTGTCGCCATGAGCGCCAACGCGTTCGCAGAGGATGTGGAGAAGTCACTTTCTGCAGGCATGAATGCGCATCTTGCAAAGCCGATTGAGCCTGACGTTCTGTACAGCACGCTCAGGCGATTCATAAAATAGTCATTTTCAGCTGCCCGACGGCTTATAAAAGCATTGGCGCTGCATCAGGAGGGGAAACATGCTTCATATCGGATATCACGAATCATCTTCAGGTGGCTATATGGCCATGGGAAAAGAGGCCGTCGCAGTCGGTGCCGACACATTTGCATTCTTTACACGGAATCCACGTGGTGGCGCCGCAAAACCGCTCGACAAGGCAGATGCCGCTTCTTTCTGCACATTCGCCCGCGAGCACGCATTTGCGCCCCTCATTGCCCATGCCCCTTACACCATGAACCCCTGTGCGGCAGATCCCGGACTCCGCGATTATGCCCGCAACCTCATGATTGATGACCTTGAGCGTCTGTCATTTACTCCCGGAAACTTCTACAACTTTCATCCGGGCAGCCACGTACAGCAGGGTGCTGATGTGGGCATCGGCCTGACCGCAGATATGCTCGTGTCGGTGTTTCGCGCAGTTGATGAAATGGAAGCAGCCGGCCCGTCCGCAACACATGCCGCGGGAATTGCCGGCGTGACGACCGTACTGATTGAAACCATGGCCGGTAAAGGGTCTGAAATTGGACGCACCTTTGAGGAAGTCCGTGCCATCATTGACCGTGCCGAACAGTCGTTCGGTAAGTCAATGAGTGACAGGCTCGGCGTATGCCTTGATACGTGTCACGTCTGGGATGGCGGTTATGATATTGTGAATGATTTAGACGGCGTCATTACGCAGTTCGATAAGGTTGTGGGCCTTAACAGACTTAAAGCAATCCATCTGAACGACAGCATGAACGTGCTTGGCGCACACAAAGACAGACACCAGAAAATCGGACAGGGCGAAATTGGCCTTGAAGCTCTTGTGCGCGTAATTAACCACGCCGCACTTAAGGACAAGCCGTTCATCCTTGAAACGCCGAACGAGCGCGACGGATATATCAGTGAGATTGCGCTTTTGAAGAGCCGCACACTGTAAGCCGTTTATTGTGCGCGCGTGGCAATCTGATTTCTGCAGATGAAGAACGCCGGAATCAGGAATGCGATTGCTAAAATCCAGGCGAGTGGAGAGGCAAAGCAGACGGCGATGAAGCCGAACGCCGGAACAAGGAACAGACCGGTAAGGGCACGTGCTACCATTTCAAGAACGCCGGATGTTACTGCAAGTTTCGAGTATCCCATGCCCTGAATTGAGAAGCGCAGTATGTTTACGAGGGCGAGCGGGAAGTAGAAGCCGCTGTTCGCCATGAGGAAGTGATGGATGTTCGTCAGTATTTCCTCGCCCGGGTCACTGAGGAACAGCAGGCCGAGCTTATCGCCGAAGAAACAATTGAACGCGAAAATGACACACGAGTAGATGAGGCAGAGAATGCTTGCATCACGTACGCCTGACCAGAGCCGGTCGAACTTTTTCGCGCCGGTGTTCTGCCCGCTCCAGGTGCCCATCGTCGTGCCCATTGAATCAAAGACAATACAGTACACCATGTGAATCTTTATAGCGGCCGCGAACGCTGCGACGGCATCAGAGCCCAGCCCGTTTATTGAAGACTGCAGGATGACGCTTCCGATTGCGGTAATCGAGTATTGGAATCCCATTGGAAGACCCATGTTGCACAGCGGACCTATGTGCTGTGGCCGGAACTTCCTGTCATCCTTTGTCAGGTGCAGTATCTCGAACTTGCGCTTCATGTAGATGAAGCACGCAATACCTGACAGAAGCTGGGCGAGCACGGTCGCAACCGCCGCACCCTGTACGCCGAGTCCGAACGCCAGAATGAACAGCAGGTCAAGGCCGATATTGAGCACCGAAGAGATTATCAGGAAGATGAGCGGTGTCCGGCTGTCACCTACTGAGCGCAGGGTATTTGCGAGCGTATTGTACAGGAACGTGGCCGGAATGCCCGCGAATATGATGCGGATGTACAGTACTGCGTCATTCACGATGTCGGGCGGCGTCATCATGAGCAGCAGGAGCGGCTTGCACAGAATTACGGTCAGCGTCGTCATGATTGCGGCAATCACTACCGAGAGAATTGTGTTCATGGCAAGGAACTGCCGCATGGTCTTGTAGTCTTTTGCACCGAATTTCTGTGCAATCGGAATGGCAAAACCGTTCGTGACGCCGTTGCAGAATCCTAAAATCAGGAAGTTGACGGAACCGGTAGAAGTCGGATCG
>JAZUFS010000161.1:0-10719 GCA_045640805.1 Treponemataceae bacterium | reverse complement strand
GCTGAGAACGGTGTGAAGTTCTCTGGAACAGTTGTTACGCCGAATGGAATACCAACGATTGTTGTCAGTGCGATACCAATGAGGACTGATCCTGGAACCTTGAGGATCCAGAGGATGATGGTGATTACAAGACCAATAATGGCAACAAGAGCTGTTGCGTTCTGAGTATTGAAGTTTACAAATCCGATAAATGTACCGGTGGCATCCTCACCCATACAGATTCCGGCATTATGAAGACCAATGATGGTGATGAAAAGGCCGATACCAACAGCAACTGCTTTCTTAAGTCCCTCAGGAATTGACTTTACGATAGCCTCGCGGACACCGCACAGAGAAAGGATGATGAACAGAATACCTTCAAGGAAAACAGCTGTAAGGGCGAGCTGCCATGTGCAACCCATACCAAGTACTACTGTGTAGGTGAAGAATGCGTTAAGACCAAGTCCCGGAGCAAGAGCGACAGGAAGGTTTGCAACAAAAGCCATTACGATGGTTGCAATAGCGGCTGAAATTGCTGTTGCTGAGAAAACCTTGAACCAGTCCATGCCAGAACCGGAAAGGATATCCGGATTCAACGCAAGAATGTAGGCCATTGCGAGGAAGGTTGTGATACCACCGACAATTTCTTTAGAAACTGTCGTTCCCCGTTCCTTCAGTTTGAATAACTTTTCCATAATTTACTCCTCATTTTTCTGCAGAAAAGGCAGTTTTCACTGCCTTCTGCTGAGAAAAAAACATGGTTTTAGTATATCACGAGTGGTAAAATAAGAAAAGTACGCTATACCTGGTATCGCACGAATTTTTAGGCACGCTTCTTGCCGATGTTGGCAAAAGCCTTATCCAGCAATGCTTCGTCAGGCTTCTTTGTAAAGATGCTGACGATTGGCGTTACAATGAACGGAATGACCATAGCGATTGATGAAGCAAGCGGTGAGTTTGCAGCACCCATCGTCATTGTCAGGATGATTGCTGAACCTGAACCGGCGAACAGACCTGCGTAAGCACCGGCCTTTGTAATCTTCCTGCTGTAGATGCCCAGGATGTACGGAGCCATGAAAGCGCCTGAAAGAACACCCCATGAAAGTGACATGAGCGTTACGATGAAACCGATTTGCAGGCGTGAAATTGCATAGGAAACAAGGATGAACAGTGCTGACAGGGCGCGCATCATGCCGACAGAAGTCTTTTCGCTGACATCCTTCTTCAGGTAACCCTTGTACAGGTCAACAGTGATTGCAGAACTTGATACGAGGATCATTGAAGCAAGTGTCGACATGGAAGCTGACAGAACGAGAATCATGATGATGGCGAGCAGGCCTTCTGGAAGATAGGTCGTCATGAGTGTCGGCATGATCATATCGTAGTCAATGCCGCCGGAAGCCAGCTTCGGAACTGATTCAAGGTCGAAGAATACGTGACTCAGAACGCCGGTGAAGTATGCCGCGACACCAATTACCAGTGCGAAAATCGTCGTGATGAGGCATGCCTTCTTGATGACGCTCTCATACTTTACACCGTAGAACTTCTGGACCATCTGAGGCATACCCCAGGTACCGAAGCTTGTCATGAACACAAGGGATGCAATTGTCAGGACAGAAGGCTGCTGTGCTTGAGGAACGTGAATGTCATAGTTTGTGGAGACAGCCGTGATTGCCTCTTTCAGGCCGCCAGCCTTCATCGTCATGACGATTACCATTGCGATGGTACCGCCAAGCATGATGAAGCCCTGGATGAAGTCAGTTACGGTAACTGCAGAGTATCCGCCGAGAACAAGATAGAGGCCTGTAATACCGACCAGGATGATGAGAGAGAAGTCAAATGAAATCTTGAATGTTTCCTGGAACAGATGGCCGAGGCCCTTGAAAACAGATGCTGAATATGGAAGAAGGAACACGAAAATGAGGACAGCGGCAATCATCTTGATGTGGTCACTGTCATAGCGTGCTTCAAGGAACTCCGGCATCGTCATGGTGTCAAGGTTCTGTGTCATGCGGCGTGTGCGTGCAGCAAGCAGGATCCAGGCGAGCGTTGCACCGAGGATTGCGTTACCGACACCAATCCAGAGGGCGTTGAAGCCGAAGCCCCATCCCTGCTTTCCGGCAAATCCGATGAAAACAACTGCGGAGAAATAGGTTGTTCCGTAAGCAAAGGCGCTCATCCATGGACCACATGAACGGCCTCCAAGGAAAAAGTCATTGAGCGTGGATGTCTTACGCATTCCCCATACGCCGACAACAATCATTACAAACAGAAATGCAAGAAGAAGAACAAGACTGTACATATTCTAACCTCACCAGAATTTAATAATACTGCAGTAATTATAGTATCATTAAACATTCCAATCAAGCCTTTTTTATCGAAAAATTACTGTTTGAAGTAATTTTTTTTTACGGAAGCGGCATACGGTACAGATGGTCAAGCAAACTTGTGCTTTGTGAAACTGTATGCTGCGGTACCCAGCCTGTAGAATCGCGGACGAACATGCACTGCCCGCCTACCCCACTTCCGCGGACATAGAGTTGCGGATAATCAGCTTCAACCACACCACCTGCCCTGACCGTAGCAAGATACACGGCAATCATCGGCTGCGGAGAAACGTTCCCGGGAACCGATGCGCCACCCGAAAAACTGAAGAGCGTCGCACGTGAAAGCGCCTGATTGAGAGACTCTGCCGCATGAGAAGCAGCCTCCAGAAGCACAGCGTCTGCGCCGGGAATGCTTTTGGAGAGAAAGCACTCCGCAAGGCTTGCCACGTCGAGGAAACTGTACGCGGGGTACTCGCCCGTCAGGAACGTCTTTACACCGCTCAGAATCTCCGACGAAAAATATACCGCGGCAGAACGTGTCGTAAGGCATGCTGCACAGGCGGCAGAAAAATCTTCGAACGCAGATGATACGCGCGCCATTTCTTTCAGGCGGATTGCTGTAATCGAAACGTCAGCCTCCTCTGCGTACTGTTCTCCGAACGCATCAACTGCAAGTCTGACATAAGTTTCAGCTCCAGAATCTCCCGTGCACGAATCTCCAAATCTGGCGAGTCTGTCAAGAAACAGCGAATAATTCCATCCGGCAGCGGGTTCGTCGCGTTCTGTTGCCACAAGAAAATCTGCATCATCGCGCAGTTCATACGCGGTTTCAATCATTGCCCCGTAGCAGCTGTCAAACGCAATGACAGAAAGCGGCTGGTCAAGACGGGCAAGAGCAGAATGCAGCTGTGGCAATGACATCACCGCGTTTGATTCCTCGTCGATTGAATATCCGCGCCAGCCGCAGCCATGCCCCCAGAGTATCAGGGCGTACCTCTCTGCCGGATACTGTTTCATGGCAAAAGAAAGCACATCATTAAGCGTTTCGGGAGCAGCCATGTCCAGCTCGGTTTCCATATCATCCGAAAGCCCCAGACTCTTACATTCAAGCCGGATGGCAGAAAAGTCATCAGAAGAGAAATCCCCCGGACCGATTTTGAACAACCGCGTATCTGACCAGTTGCCGGCGGATGTGTCATATTCCGAAGACCGGTCAAGCAGAACGAGGAATGTAAACCCTGCCTTCTCAAGCGCATCAGATGCAGACAGCATTTCCCGCAGGTCACTGAGGGCGGCACCTTCAAGGTCATTATCTGCCGCCATGTAGACAACAGTGGTCCACTTCCGTTCGTATTCAGGCACGATGTTTCCCGTATACGATGAAGCCGGAGTACATGACTGGAAAAACATTGCGGCGGCAATACACGACATGGCAATAATCAGCGGAATCAGGCACGCTGATACGATGCAATTTTTTCTCATGACGGCACGCTCCCCATGTAATACAGTCCATAAGGATCAGCCCACTCGGAACCGTCTTCCCATGTAAGTTTCGTGATGTAGAAACAGTCTATGACGAAGGCAGTTTCGGGAATTTCAGCAAGCCGCGAATCAAGACTTATTTCGCATACAGCGGATGAGGCAGGAGCAAGATTCAGGCCGATACTGGCATTCAGGACATTGCTCCCATAAAAAGGATTTCCGCCCTTTTCGTCCGTAAACACGATGAAGGAAACTTCCATGGAAACGATTTTCTGACTGCCCGTATTGTGACATTCAAAAGAAACTCCTGCGTAGTTGAAATTCCCGCACGCAGATGAAAGAAGGCATACGGGTTCTGACACAAGTACAGGCGGCATGGTCATTTCCTGACGGCAACCAGCCATCACCGGCAATAAACTCAGGAACAGCATCATCTCCAGCATCCGGCCCGGTATCCGTTTATCAGTTTTCATATATCCTCCTTTCTATCTTCCCATCCTTATTATGGAAAAAAACTACAGACGACCCGTCTTCCCGCGTAATACGCCCGATTACATCTTTTTCCGCAGGAGCAGTCTGCGGTGGCTCTTCTGCCACGGGAGCGTACGGCAAGTCAGGTGCGTCGTAAAACAGCGGAACCACAGACTGAAACGGAATCTGATGGAGACAATCTCCCGTTTTTTCATCCGCAAGAGTCAGTGACACGGTGACATCATGTTCATCCCGCGAAAGTTCCAGGAGTTGAGGCGGCCACTCCCATTCATTTTCATGCGGAGAGTCTGTATCTGCGGGAACAGGTGCAAGCATGGACGATAATTCACCCGCAAATGATGCCCATGACGAGACCGGTACCATGCCTGTAATTGACGGCGGGTCCACAGACTCTGACACGGGCTGGCCGCCACAGTCGAAAAGCAACTGTCTGATGGCAGCCATTTCCGCCGCAGCCCCCAGTCCCGGCAACAGTGTCCCCGCTGTATCTGCCATGAACGTTACACTGAATTCCGGCACAGATTCCCGGTACGTTACCGGCCCGAACCTCACTTCCCCGAAATCTGACGAAGCGGCGGCAAGCTGTTCCGGAAACAGACCTTCTGTTCTCAATGAAAGATCACCGGCAGCAGCATTCCATGAAAGTGATGTGAAACGGCCACCCAGTTCATACACGGCAGTAAAGAACTCCGCAAAATCTTTCCGGGGAGGTTCTTCCACGGCGGACAATTCCGGAGCAGTTTCTTCTACGGCAGGAGTTGCTTCGGGCACTTCCTGTACCGTTACCGCTGGTTCGCTCTGGAACAGGCGTATTGCCGCAAAAACGATGATGCCCGAAAGAAGGGTCACGACGATAAATGTACGCCGGCGGTTCCGTGCTTCCCGCGCAAATACTGCATATGGACGGCGACCTCCCATGTAGAGGGGACGGCCGCGATTCTTCTTCCTCAGATCAGCAAGTTTCGTCCTGTCCATAACGATGGCCCTGATTTGAAAGCCATCCTTCTTATTTCCAAATGTCCGGAATCTGAGCCTGTAATCAACTGCGCACTGCTCGGGATAACATGGATGTAGTTTCTCCAGTTCAGCATCAAGCTTCTTCCGCAGTTTTCCGGCATTGAAAGTGTACGGAACCGTTATGTCATACACACAGGCGAGATTATCAGGGATGTATGTCCGCATTTGATGCCTCACGTAATTCAATCTGCGACTGCTGCTGTTCGTACAGCTGTTTTCTGAGGGCGATTGTCTTCACCGTCGTGTCCCCTATTCCGGCAATCAGACTGCCGGCAGCAGCCAGAACAAGCACGAGGATGCATACCGAAACAATCATTTCAATGAGTTTCACTGACAACCTCCTCATACTGCCGGCTTACCTCACGATATTGAGCCGCGGTTTTAGTCGCGAAAACGGGAAGTACCAGCAGGAAAATGAGAATCAGGATTACTACCCCAAGCACAGTAAATCCATCATCACTTCCACGAAACAATGTCAGCTGCATCACCATCACCTCCTTCAAGACCGTCACTTCCATAGGATGAAATTGCAAAGGGCATTCCATTCGTCAAAAGTCGTGAATATACATACGCATTTCCCCAGGGATCAGCCGGTATTTCTCTGTCGACATACGGGCCATCCCAATGCTGTGGGACAGGAAACAACTCAGGCTTTTTCCAGAGAGCCTCAAGTCCCTGTTCCTGAGACGGATACAATCCGCAATCCATGTAATATGACTGCAGGGCAAGCTTGAATACCTCAATCTGACTTTGAGCCGCAACTATACGGGCTTTCCGGATATATCTGTCAGCACCGATACCAACTCCGGCAGCAAGGATGAGCATGATTGCAAGAACCGCTATCGTTTCAGCAAATGTAAAGCCATCATCTTTTTTCATAAGACACCTCCAAATTGAGTCAGGAACGGCAGGACCGTACCCTCAAGCAGAATCAAAAGGCAGATTCCCGTTCCCGTAAGCAGGGCAGGTTCTGCCATCCTCAAGGCGAACTGCTTTTTTCTGTCTGATTTTTTCTTCATCCGTGACCAGATTGCCATACACGTAGCCGCCAGTTTTCCATCAGACAGCGTCAGATCAAGTAAAAGCTGTGTTTCCGTGTCATCCTTCTTTGGATACATTTTCCTGAGCACATCAGCAAAAGAGACACCCGACCTGATTTCAGGCAGCATGCATTCCGCAAGAAACGCGGTCTTTCTTTCACTGAAAGCACTGATGACATGAAGTACATCAGTCAAGCAGAGACCAGATTCAAGCAAAAAGCCTGTTTCATAGAAAAAAAGCTCCTTCGCATCAGTAGAAAAAAGGCGGTAATAGGTGACGCAAAATGACACAAGAAAAAGGGTGAAAAAAAGGCCTGCCTTTATACACGCTTCAATGGCACCGGCAGGAGGCACTTCAAAAGCGAAAAGTTTGTACTGACGAAGAAGCATGGCAGTTCCGGCACCCGCAGCACATAGCACGAGAAGCGGATATGCAGCCACTTCAATAAGATGCGCTACAGTTTCCTCACGGTGCTCCTCTTCGCTGATGATGAACCTGAGTGCCGGGACATAATCTCCCGTTTTTTCTGCCGCCGCCAGCACTGACACGGACTGTCTGTCTACGTGAATCAGCGTATTCAGTTGCAGGGCTGATGAAAACGAATATCCGTCCAGCATGAAATGAAGGATACTTCCTGCAAGTGTACCGCACCTGGAATGTCTCTGACTGGCCTGGATACATTCAATTGCTTTCCTTACAGGAAGCCCTGCCTCAAGTAATTCCACCAGGCCACGGACAAACATAAGAAACAACTTTCTGTCAGATTTCATTCCGCGTCTCCTTTTCCGTAAGAAGTTTTTTCGACACTGCATCTTCCCTGATGCGCTGCATTCCCCCGGCAAGCATCGCCGCGTCAAGATCTCCCTCAGTACACTGCGATGAAAGTGTTTCCAGAACCCGTCCTGTTCCCTCAAGAATTTCTGCGGCAAGCATGCGTCCAGCAAACCGTCCGTCGTGTTTCATTTCACAAGGAATAAGCTCCTGGGCAATTACTGCCCCGAACACAGATGAAACCAGATATGGCGGGATTCCCAGATCAAGCAGTCTGATTGCAGCAGCACATGCACTTGAGGCATGAAGTGTCGCAAAGACAAGGTGTCCTGTAAGCGCTGCCCTGACAGCAATCCGGGCTGTTAGTTCATCGCGGATCTCGCCAATCATGAGGATGTCAGGATCGTGTCTGAACACGCGTTTAAGAACGTCCTGAAAACCGAGTCCCGCATCTTCATGCACCTCAATCTGGGTCACTCCCGGAATGCGGTATTCCACGGGGTCCTCTATCGAGACGATTTTCTTTCCGCCACGGGCAAGGAATGAGAGCATTGCCGCAAGTGTCGTCGTCTTACCTGCTCCTGTAGGACCAGACACGATGATGAGCCTGCTTTTCATGCACAGAATGCGGGAAAGAGTTTTCTGCTGTACTGAAGAAAAACCGAGTTCTGGAATTTCAGGCGGTGCTTCCATCGTCCTGAGAAGACGCATTACAACTGACTCGCCATTCCACACGGGGATGCAGCTTACCCGTACATCAATTTTCAGGTCAGAAGCTGCTTCACCGGCAGCCTGCCAGATGAAACGGCCATCCTGACACTGGCGGCTTTCTGCTGTGTTAAGTTCTGCAAGCACTTTTATCCGGCGGACAAGCTGGTCGAAAACAGCTCCGTCGTACATTCTATAAAACTGCAATGTTCCTGCCGTCCGAAACCGTACACACAATTTCATCTCATCAGAAACCGGCGTGGAAAATGGCTCCAGATGAATATCACTTGCGTTACGGGCAACACCTTCCAGGACAATATTGTCCAGCAGATTAACTGCCGGTGAGTCGACGTACACCGTCTGGCCGGAATTGCCACCGGCAGTGGTGCCGTCAGCATCAGTCGCCTTGCCAGCAGTCCGGTACACGGCAGTCTCTTCATGGAGCTCCGTGCCGCCGGCGAGCGAGCCGGTAATATGCCTCAGGCACTCTTCTTCAGTAACGGGCATGAAATGGACAGCACCACCGTCCGAAACAGAAGTAAACGCGGCTGAAATCTTATCCATAAGTTCCGCATCTTCTGCGTGGACAAGCCCTACAAGCAGAGAATCAGGTTCCTGCTCAATGATGCAGACCTTGTTGTGAAGGCAGAACGCACCTGAAAGTGAAAACGCACTCATCCGTCCACCTCCCCGTCTGTTTCTGAAGCAGATGATTCTCCACCCTCAAGATGTGGCACGAGATAGATGTACATCTCGTTCTTTTCTTCAGTTTTCTGATGCTTCTTGAAAAGCCAGCCCAGAAGCGGAATCTTCGAGATGAGCGGTGTTCTGTCTTCCACGGTCGTCGTATCATCTTGAATAAGGCCCGAAAGTACAATCACCTCGCCCGATTTTCCACGCACCTCTGTCGTAACGATTTTCTCACTCGTCGGCGGTGGATTTCCTGTCGACGAAACATCCGCACCCTGCCGTGAAATAGACGCATTCACCTTGGTCGTGATCATGCCATCCCCGGAAACCCAGCCGGTAACATCAAGTACCAGACCGGAGACTATTTCACGGGTAACACCTGACCCCGACTTCTTTCCCGTTTCGGCGTCTATGTACGGGTCGCGGTATCTGTACGTGTTCGTATTCCTGAAATTAATCGGAGTTCCGGACACTCCGTGAAGGACGGTATCCGCGTATATTTCTGCCTTGTTATCAGCTACAGCGGCACTTAGTCCTGCCGCAAACGAATAGCCGAAAGCCGCCACCACGTCGATATTGAACATGCCAAACGGTGACACAGCAGCTGATAAGTCTGTAAACGAGCCGGGAGAAACAGGACGCGCGCTCAGAGAAGCATCCCAGTTATCGGATGAGCTTTTCTGCACCTGCACGATAAGAAGGTCGTACGAAATACGGTCGGATGGCACATCAATCCAGACGAGCGCTTCTTCCAGGCTGGCATACGCGTCCTGGGAACCAGTGAAAAACAGCATATTGCCCCGGCCGGCATCGGTGAACTGGGCGCGTGTCACACATGGCGGCAGATGCTCAAGAAACCACTCCGGGCTCACGTATTTGAGTGTCACGACGTGACTGTCTGCCGGTTTGTCGCATATTTCCAGAAAAGACAGCACCTGCGTGTTCTCTGCTCCCGTACAGTTCGTCATGAGGACACTGTCCGACACTGCAGTGAATATCAGCGCAGGGAAACGTGCTTTCAGGGATGAGAGGGCATCCGCCGGCTTGATGTACCGCAGATTAAAGTACTGCCAGCTGCGGCTGCTGTTGGACAGGATTTTGTCGGCGTTCGTTTCCGTGTAGAAAACGTACATGCCGTCGTGATACGTCCACGCAGCAGATGCCTGTGCACAGATAAGTGAAAGGGCGTCCTCAAGACCGCGGTTCTGAAAACTGCAGCGGGTCACGACGCTTTCCTGCCTGACAAGCGAGCAGTACTCTATACCGGCAGATTCTGACAGGGAATTGATTACCGCGAGAAAGGGCGCCGCAGTAAGGTCTGCCGTGTAAAGGCCGTCCTTACCCGTAATGGTCATCTGCTGGCTGTTATAGGCAGGAGTGGACTGGGTTACGTATGACGGTTTCAATTCCTCCTTTTCTATCGTAATCACAGAACCTTCTGCCGAAACACCGTATCCCGGAAAATTCCGCATGATGAGGGCAGCGGCAGTTCCCGCATCAGCCGATTTCACATGAAGCGTAACTGCCGTTGCAGGAAGTACATCGTGCACCACCGTCACGCCACAATCCACAGACAGCTGCCCGAACAGACGCGCCGGAAGCACATCAGACGCATCAAGAGCAAAAACGCCATCCTCATCATCCGGGACAAGACTTATCCGCGAGACAAGCCATCTGCCGTCTTCCTTTTTTACATACAGCCTGTTCGACTGCAGGAACGAATTGAATGCAGTATCAAAACTGCTGCCGGAAAACCTGAAACTGCCTTTGCCGGTAACCGTGTCATCACATACGATAGGAAAGCCTTTTTCAAGCGAAAGAATGTACACAATCTCCTGCACATCCTGATTAACAAATTCAAAATTCATCTGTGCATGAAGTGATGACACCAGCAGCGCAAACAGCAGGCAAGCCGGTAATCTGAAACGTAATTTCTTCATGCTTCTTTTTACGCGCTCACATGGCAAAAATTTCAAAAAAAATTTGATTTTTTTTCTTCAAAAATGTAAAATGCGGATATAAATAAAGTTATTCCAATTTTTAAGGGGGCATTAGATGGACTCAGATCCTGGAAGTCATAGTCAGAACTCCACTCATTTATGTAATGCGCCCGTTTCCAATTTCATTCTGAAGTAATCTGCGGGCGCAAAGGACGCGCTTATGATTACATACTGGCAGCAGGAAGAAGGAAAGCTTGTCCACCTTGGACAGG
>JAZUFS010000160.1:0-2971 GCA_045640805.1 Treponemataceae bacterium | reverse complement strand
GGTACACTTCTTCATAAAAGCCCGGGAAGTTTTCTGCGGGAATTTCTGAACGGAGGCGCTCGCAATCTGCAATGATATTCTCTGCCTTTGCAAGCGTTGCATCACTTTCACCGAAGTTCACCGGATGATATGTGTCGTTCTTAAGGCTTTCGGTGCGGCGTGTGTGCGCAAGTTTTGCATATCCGTCCATAATGCTGAAGCACGTTTCCCTCTGCCCGGCGTTCAGGAACGGATACTGTGCCGCAATCCAGTCGCGCGTGTACTGCTGGATGGTGTAGTCATGGCTGCTGTATTTTTCGTAATCGTACGCCAGGTTCAGGAAGTAACTCATGCTGAACTCGTTCGTCATGATATCGCCCACATTCACGATCCACAAATCCTGAATGCCGAAATCGTAGGCGTGGCACATCTGCTCCTTCACCTTGGCAAGATGGGTCGTATTGAACCACTCAAAGCTGTACGGCCATCCGTGATAGTCAAAGTGATAGTACATGCCGTAGCCGCCTTTGTGCCCCTTCATCCTTTCATCAGGCACAGTGCGCAGGTTTCCGTGATTATCCTCGCAGAGCATGATGGTAACGCCTTCAAGCTCAGGATCGTCACGCAGTCCCTTTGTCTTTGCATCGCCGTAGAAGTACTCCTCTACTTCCTTATACAGGGCTATCATGCGCGGCACCTTCATGACATCAGGGTTCACGTACTTACGGATAAGGTTGTTCTGCGTTTTAAGGACATCGCGCAGAAGCTGGATGTTGTCGGCGAGCGTCGCGTTCTTCATGATTGCCGTGTCAGCCTCGCCGCGCATACCGACGGTGATGACGTTCTCAAACTTGCCGCTGCGTTTCAGGCCGTCTTCCCAGAAGCGCGTAATGCCTTCAGGATTTGAGCGGAAGTTCCATGCGTCGCCGTACACTGAATCAGGTCCGCGAAGGTACTTGTATTCCTCGCCGTTACGGCAGCACGGTTCGTGATGGCTTGCTCCCATTATGACGCCAAGTTCATCTGCAAGTTCTGCGTTTGCGAGCCCCGGACCGTCAAGACTGAACTGGGCCGACCACATTGCAGGCCACATGTAGTTTCCCTTAAGACGGAGGAGCAGTTCGAACACGTGCTCATAACATTTTGCGTTGAAGCCGCCGAAGCGCTTGTTGCACCAGTTGCCGAATGCCGGCCTCCCGTCGTTTATGAAAAATCCGCGGAAGCGTACAGAAGGCTCGCGGGAAACGGTGTCGTCAGCTTCGGACAGGGTAACGGCGTCTTTTTTTGCAGGAAGAAGGCCGCACCAGTCTACGAGCGGAGATACGCCCATAAGCTCTGACAGGTGGAACAGGCCGTAAATGGTGCCGCGTTTTTCTGAGCCCGCAATAACGAGAACCTGCTTTACACCGGAAAGGCCGGCAGATGAAAGCGCTTCCACTACATGCGGAGAAGAAATTTCTGCATCATCCATTACATGAAAATCGTATACCTCACGTTTTCCGCGGATTGCGGCTGCCCGCTCTTCTCCAAGCAGCTTTTCCGCAAGAGCAGAAACACCCAGTGTACCGAAAACGACTGCGGCATTCATGGCAGGTTGATAAGCGCCCGAAGCCCCGCCCACACAAAGATGTGGAGCAGTGCCCGTCACGAGCTCAATGTCGTGGCATACTTTAGCGGCAATCTTCTGCACGCCGGAAAACTCTTCTGAATCTGTATAAAAGAAAACTGAACTTTCGCCCTTATCGGCTGATATTGTAATCATACCTACAGTATATATCCAGTTTATGTAAAATGCTAGCATGGAAGTTGCAAAAAACACTTCTCTTTTTCAGGATTTTATTTCCATCCACAAAAAAAAACAATTCGTTCTTTTTTTCTTGATATCCCAGATTTGCCGTGCTACAATTTTCATAGAAACATTGTAAAAAGTATTACACATCCTGTTTAACAGTACCTATGTTTCGAGGAGTTTATTATGTATAAAAGCACTACCCCCTCCTATCACCTAAATCTTTGTAAGACACTACTTTGTGCACTTATCTGCCTTTCACTCACCTTCAGTCTTACATCCTGCGGTAATCTTAATTCACCAAAAATGCCAACTCAGACCGGGAACTTTACATTCAAAATAAGTGATGAAGTCATGGCTCAGATTAAGAACGCCGTAGGACATTCACGTGCGGCAGACACATCAAGAAGTGCTGCTGCGCCAGACATCGACATTGAGATACATCTGGACAAAACATCCGGCGGCCAGCTTGTAGACCCGGTGACTGTATCAGGTTCATTGGAAGAACTGACCGGAAGAGTCATCAAAATAAGAAGTGTTCCGCTTAATACGCCGTTTATCGTATCCATGGTTATTAAGGTTGACAATAAGGAAATCCTGACAGGAACAAGTGACACGATAACGCTTACAAAAGCTGACCCGACAGCTGTCACCATTTCGCTGAAGCTTTCAAATTCCCTGTCATCCATTGAAACTGAACAGGCGGCCCTTTGGGGTACATGGGCCTTTGACCACGGTTACAATCAGGACCTTTGGGCAGATGACCTTATTACGTTCAATATAGATGGCACTTTTGACACGCACTACATTAACCAAGACTATGCAGAATGGGACAAAGGAACGTATTCAGTAGCATATGACAATCTTCACAACATGATTCTTACATTGAATATTACCAAGTATTCAGATGACTGGTGTTCAACATGGCATGATATTAACATCACAAATTATTACTATCTTGATTATGATTCAGACGAACTTGTCATGAACCGCTTCAAACGTGACCGCGTTGAGGAAGACGGTTGGCATCCTATCGAGTACTATGAGCCGGCAATCTACAACCATTGTTACCGGGTAACAGATGGAAACCGGGAACAGCTTGAGAATGCGACGTGGAATGCAGTTAAAAGCAATGATTACTGGAACGAACACAGCTGCACCTGGACTTTCAACGCAGACGGCACAATGATTAACACCTTTGAT
>JAZUFS010000159.1:0-2226 GCA_045640805.1 Treponemataceae bacterium | reverse complement strand
AAGGTTCTTTGCTGGATCCATATCCCAAAGCTTGTCATCGTCTTTTGCATACTTGCAGTTTGAAGGCATGTAAGTTGGCAGTTTACAAAGGTCCAGGAAGAATGCACATGGGCTTTCCAGTGTGATTTCCAGAGTTTTGTCATCAAGACAGGCAACGCCAAATTTTTCAACAGGCATTTTTCCGTCAAAAACTGCTTTTGCATTTTTGATGTAGAAAAGGAAGTCTACGTACCAGGCACCGTTATCAGGGTTCAAGGCACGAACCATTGTGTTCTTAAAATCATATGATGTTACATCCGAACCGTCAGACCATTTTTCATCTTCACGGATATGGAATGTGTATGTGCATTTGTCAGCAGAAATATCCCAGCTTTTTGCGGCAGCAGGAATAATAGCGCCGTTTTCGTCATAACCTACAAGTCCTTCCAGAGTGTATGTCTGATAAGAGAAGTAAACAAAAGCTGCAGCACCGGCAGGATCATATTCGCCGCTTTCAGGGTTATTCACGGTATTGAGCTGAAGGATTTCGCCTTTTTCGTTTACAGCAACTGCGGATTTCTTTTCTCCTCCGCAAGAGATCAGTGAGAACAACATTGCAGTACAAGCTGCAAGACCAAGAATTCTTTTCATAATTTTACCTCCAATAAAAAGATTTCTACTCTGCATTCCAGCAGGCAACCATACGTCCCTTTATTTCGCGCATTGCAGGCTTTTCTGTCTGGCACTGTTCAGTTGCATACTTACAGCGCGGACAGAAAGGACAGCCTTTCGGCGGATTAATTGGGCTAGGCACTTCGCCTTCCAGAATTATTCGTTTTTTCTCCTTTGCCTGAACCGGATCCGGAACCGGCGAAGCAGAAATCAAGGCCTGTGTATAAGGATGAAGAGGAGTCTTGTAAACATCATCAGAATCTCCGAACTCCACCATGTTTCCAAGATACATAACGCCAATTTTGTGACTGATGTGATGTACCATTTCAAGATCGTGAGCAATGAACAGGTATGAGAAACCACGTTCACGCTGAAGCTTTTCAAGCAGATTGATTACCTGAGCCTGAATTGAAACGTCCAGGGCTGAAATCGGTTCATCACAAACAATGAACTCAGGGTTCAGTGCCAGAGCTCTGGCAATGCCGATTCGCTGTCTCTGACCGCCGGAAAACTCGTGGGGGTAACGGCGGATATGGTCTGGCTTAAGACCTACAGTCTGAATCAGATCCTGAACAATCTGCTTTCTTTCTTTTGGTGTACCCATGTGATGGATGATCATTGGTTCTTCAATAATTTCGCCGACTGTCATACGAGGGTTCAGCGAAGCATAAGGATCCTGAAAGATCATCTGCATGCGGCGGCGGTAAGACAGCATTTTTCTGTTCGGAAGCTTTGTAATATCTTCTCCGTCAAAAATGATCTGACCGCTTGTTGGCTCTGTGATCTTAAGGATTGTTCGTCCCATGGAACTTTTACCGCATCCCGATTCACCTACAATACCCAGAGTTTCACCACGGGCAAGAGTAAAAGAAACATTTTCTACAGCATGAACAGCCTGCTTCTTGCCTACAGGAAAATATTTGCAAAGGTTTCGCACTTCCAGAATAGGCTTCATTTCTATATCAGTTGTACTCATAATTTCCTCCATTCAGTTAGTATTTACCTCAAGCTTATTTCTGAGACATAAGCCAGCACCTGCACTTGTGTGTAGGACTTAATTCTGTTTTTTCAGGTCCAACCATAGTACAGATTTTCATTGCTTCACTGCAGCGTGGAGCAAAAGGACATTCATTTCCCATCTTGATAAGGTCAGGCGGTGTACCAGGAATCGGTTTAAGTGGAATCTTGTGATCCACCTGGCTGTTTGCAATACTGTTCAAAAGTCCCTTTGTATAAGGATGCTTTGCTTCGTAAAAGATTTCATGGGCAGTGCCTTCTTCCATAATCTGACCGCCGTACATAATGCTGATGCGGTCACAAAGTGAAGCAACTACACCAAGGTCATGGGTAATCATTACAACACCGGTTCCTGTCTTCTGAGTAATTTCCTTCAGAAGTTCCAGGATCTGTGCCTGAACGGTAACGTCCAGAGCGGTTGTAGGTTCATCGGCAATAAGCAGTTTCGGGTTACATGCCAGAGCGATGGCAATAATGATTCTCTGTCTCATACCGCCTGAAAACTCAAAAGGATAAGCCTTAAGGCGGGATTCAGGAGCCGGAATACCGACCATCTTC
>JAZUFS010000158.1:0-1704 GCA_045640805.1 Treponemataceae bacterium | reverse complement strand
GCATGACCGACTCCTATGCTGACATTGAAAGCATTGAACTGCAGGATAATGTTGATTCCGGCAGGCGGACCATGGGCTTCGGCTCATCGAAATTCATGTTCGGCAGTTTCAACAACATTGCATTCGGTGACTACACGCTGTACGCTTCCACCAGCTGCACAAAACTTGTCGTCCTGCACATGAAAGACGGCTCCATCCTCGCACTCAGCGACGAAACGGATGAAGCCACCGCCGCACTCTTCGCCGAACTCAACAGCCGGCTCTGATACACATTTACAGGCTTTCGATGAAGCGGTCGAATGCGGCGCGTCCAGCCGGGGTACGCTTGTAGACACCGGCATCTTCAAGGACGCGGCTGAATACAAGTCCCACTTCATTCTTAAGAATCTGGTCGATGTTGAGCTTATTCACACCGCCCTCGTAGTTCGGCATGAACGCATCCACCCAGTCTGCGTGCTTGGCGAGCGTCTCATCAGCGCGGAGGTCACGGCCTGCGACAATGGCGTCAGCAAGGTCTGCAAGCTCTTTTTTCAGACGTGCCGGTAAGACGGCAAGGCCCATGACCTCAATCAGGCCGATATTTTCCTTCTTTATGTGGTGCAGGTCTGCATGCGGATGGTACACGCCAAGCGGATGCTCTTCAGTCGTGATGTTGTTCCTGAGAACCAGATCAAGCTCGAACTCGCTGTCCCTCATGCGGGCAATAGGCGTAATGGTGTTGTGCTTCTCGCCGTCAGTCTCAGCGAAAATGAAAGCGTCCTCATCGGTGTATCCGCGCCAGGCGGCGAGAATCTTCTCTGCAAGGGCAACGACGCGGTCACTGTCCTTTCCGTCAAGCCGGATGACGCTCATCGGCCACTTGATGATGCCGGCACACACATCCTCGAAACCCTTTACGGTGAATGCCTTCTCCGTTTTTGCACGCGCCATCGGGAACGTGTAGTTGCCGCCCTGAAAGTGGTTGTGTGTCAGGATTGAACCGCCCACAATAGGCAGATCGGCGTTGCTTCCCACGGTGTAGTGCGGGAACTGCTTTATGAAGTCGAACAGACAGCGGAATGTGTCGCCGTTGATGACCATCGGTGTGTGCTCGTAGCTGAACACGATGCAGTGCTCGTTGTAGTACACGTACGGGGAATACTGCAGTCCCCATGTCTTGCCATTCAGCGTTACGGGAATCGTGCGGTGCGTCTGTCGGGCAGCGTGGTTGAGCCGGCCTGCATATCCCTCATTCTGAAGGCAGAGCAGACATGCAGGATATCCGCCCTGTTTCTGGTTGCGTGCAGCAGCAATCGCTTTCGGGTCCTTCTCAGGCTTTGAAAGGTTTATCGTAATGTCAATGTCGCCGTACTCAGTTGCGCTCTTCCACTTAAGGTCCTTGCAGATTCTGTAACGGCGGATGTAATCGGTGTTCTGGCTGAAGTCGTAATACCAGTCGGTTGCCTTTTTCGGATCTTTTGCATACAGCCCGCTGAACTTATTCCGGATGACGGACGGCGGCGCTACAAGGCAACCCATGATTTTCGTGTCAAAAAGGTCGCGGTATGCAATGCCTTCATCGGCGAAAATACCGTTTTCTCCAGCCCAATCCATCAGTTCGCCAAGGATCTTTTCAAGATCGGCAACCGGCGTTCTCGGGATGGCTGCAGCCTGCTCATAAGACCCAAAGCCGTCAAGCTTGAAAAGCTCGAGCAGCTTGTTCTG
>JAZUFS010000157.1:0-1863 GCA_045640805.1 Treponemataceae bacterium | reverse complement strand
ATCTCCATTTTCCTGAGCCGGTTATTTCAGTCGCCATTGAGCCAGATACCATTTCAGACCGTGACAAGCTCAAGGAAACGCTTGAAATCCTTTCAAAGGAAGACCCGACATTCACATCAAAGGATGATGCAGAAACCGGCCAGCTGATCATATCCGGCATGGGCGAGCTTCATCTGGACGTTCTCGTTACCCGCATGAAAGATGACTTCAAGGTAGCTGCCCGCGTCGGTGCTCCTCAGGTTACGTACCGCGAATCAATTACTGCATCGTGCGACCATACCGAAAACTACGAGCGCGTCATCGGCGGTAAGGATGCCAGGGCGTCGCTTTCACTGCATATTGAGCCGAACCCGGGTAAGGGCAACACGTATACATGCAACGTCAAGAAGAACAATATTCCGGGCGAGATTTTCGACGCGGTACAGAACGGCATTACGAACTCATTCGGCTCTGGAATCAAATACGGTTACCCGTGCACGGACATTGCCGTGACAGTAACTGACATTGGCTACGACGAGCTGTGCTCAACGGAATTCGCTTTCGAGGCATGTGCTGTCCAGGCGTTTGACGAAGCGTGCAATAAAGCTTCACCTGAGCTTCTTGAGCCGGTCATGAACGTCGACATCCTTTCTCCAAAGGAATTTGTCGGTGATGCCATGAGCCAGGTTACGCAGCGTGGCGGCATCATCCAGAGCATGGAGTCCAAGCCGTCAACAGAAGTTGTACACGCTCAGGCTCCTATGGCAAAGATGTTCGGCTTCTCAACAAGCCTGCGTTCAGTATCTCAGGGACGTGCATCATTCAGCATGGAGTTCAGCCACTTCCAGGTGAAGGTAGGCGGACTCGGAAATGCATACTGAAAAGGGTTGTGAAAAATAGCAAACCCGCTTGACTAAAAAAGTGGAGTACGCTATATTCATATCATCAATTACGCGGGGATGGTGGAATTGGTAGACACGCTAGCTTGAGGTGCTAGTGGCGCGAGCTGTGCCTGTTCAAGTCAGGTTCTCCGCAAAGACGGTTTCGAAAGAAACCGTCTTTTTTTTTGTTACGGCACTGTGCGACGGCTCTTTTCATTGAAAGAAAACAATCATTGCGGTAAAATCAAATCATGTACACAAAAGAAGATTTGTTGAAGTCGCTGCCAGAGGATATGCATGGTTTCAGGATGCATTTTGTCGGTATAAAGGGTACCGGCATGGTGGCACTTGTAGAAATATGCCATTCACGTGGTGCTGTCATTACCGGCAGCGATGTCACCGAGCGTTTTTACACGGATGACATTCTTGATAAACTGGGCATTAAAGCCATGCCATTTGACGGCGAGAACATTGCTTCCGTAAAGCCGGATGTCGTCGTCTATTCTTCAGCCTACAAGCTTGACATCAACCCGGACCTGATTGAAGCCGTAAAGGCCGGTATTCCGTGCCTGCTTTACACAGAGGCTCTCGGTGCAGTTTCTGCCGTTGCCTACAGTTCAGGTATCTGCGGCGTACATGGCAAGACGACGACAACAGGTCTTTCAGGCACCATCGCCAGGGGACTCAACCTGCCGGCTCAGATTCTTGCGGGAAGCGTCATTACTTCGTTTGACAATTCATGCACGCTCGATAACGGCCACGAGTATTTCATCGCTGAAACATGCGAGTATCAGCGGCACTTCATGTCGTTTCATCCGCAGAAGATTGTGCTTACAAGCGTTGAAAGCGATCACGAGGACTATTACCCGACATACGAGGATATCCGCCAGGCGTTCATAGATTATCTGTGCCTGCTGCCGGAAGGTGGCGAGGTCATTTACTGCGCGGATGACAAGGGCGCGTGTGAGACTGTTGCGCTTGCTCTTGAACAGCGTCCTGACAT
>JAZUFS010000156.1:0-2790 GCA_045640805.1 Treponemataceae bacterium | reverse complement strand
CTCGTCGACCTGCTCTTCTTCCACTGTTTCTACGACAACAGTTTCTGTCTCGTCATAAATGCGCAGGTTGTAGCTGAAACACCATCCCATAGTGCCATCAGATGCCATGACGCGATACCATTCGCCCTGCATCTGATTGTTGGTGCCAGCCATAACGGCAGCTCCATTTCCTTTGTATAGAACCTTGATTATCTCATTTTCACGCAGACGATAAACCTGCTTTGCAGTATTTGCAGCATCCGCGCGGATAGGAAGTCCATCCAGAACAACACGTGCGTACATATGCCTGAGCGGCAGATATCGTTCAACATTCTGCTCTGCCTTGCGTTTAGAAACAGGCTCTGTAATCTGCCAGAGCGGAACCTCAAGTTTCTCCTCCGTTCCGGGAATTCCGATAACGTAGGTCTGGCTGATGTTCGACTTGATGTATACAGGAACAACATCACAATCCGAAAGGTTATAATCCGGCAAAGACCACAGAAGCATACTGTAGCCGGATATGCTGTCTGAACATGAAGTAAGGCAGCAGAGGATGAGGATAAGTCCCAGAATACTGATGACAGAACGTTTGTGTTTCATGAACATGAGAATATCACATTCCGCTTTTTTTTACCATATAAGGTCAGCGGATGACAAACTGGTTCTTGCCTGAATATTTTGCACTCTGAAGGGCGTCTTCCGCACGTTTGAACGCGGCAATAAAAGGCTCGCGGCCGTTGACCATGGTAATTCCGATGCTTATCGGAAGGTCAGTTGCCTGTTCAAGCAGGACACCGCACTTGCGCTTTACGAGATCAAGCGTGCCGACGTTATTCATGTAGACGGCAAAACTGTCACTTTCAATACGACCGATGATGTCTGAACTGCGGAACTGCTTCTGCAGCCGTTCTGCAAATTCCTTGAGGAGCAGGTCACCCTGCAGTGTTCCCACTTCATGATTGATTTTCCGCATATCATCCACGTCAAAAATAAGAAGTGCATCAGTGGAAAGATCTGAAACCGTAACCATGTGATTACGGACCATGTCACGGAAAGCAGATGAATTGAAAACGCCGGTAAGACCATCACACAGTTTCTGCCTATTCTTGAGATACGTTGCCTGATAGTTGACCTTACGCGCCATCAGAAGGAAGCCGATTATGTACGCTGCTATGAATAGTACGACCACGACGATAATCTGAACGGGATACGTCTTTAAGAAAAGTTTCCAGACCGGTATTTCTAAACTCTGCATGATAAACTCCTCAGTTATTTGCTTCGCGTATTGTTTCTTCGCCGAACATGGCGCTTACAAAAGCTTCCAGTTCACCGGTAAATTGTGCACATTTATCTTCAGTCAATGTTCCTGACAGAAGGTAGTGGAAAATCCGGCTGGTAAGAAAATCGCCGAATGGTTCCGCATAAGTATCATCAGACTTATCCTCAACAAGTCCCAGGGCACCCATTGCCTGAAGCATGAGCATGCGTGGCTTTACGAACAGCCATTCATTGTACTTTGCGGCAATTGCCTCATCATGGAACTGCTCCAGCATGAGGATGCGCATGACACTGTTCGAAAAATGGTCGAACAGGAACTGCTCACAGTAAAACGTCTTCAGCCACATGAATGCAGACGGAAGAAAATTGGTCTTCCGGTGAAAAAGGCCCTGCTTTTTCGAGCTCTGCAACAGGATTGATTCACTGATTGATGTGATGAGGGAATCAGCAATGGAGGCAGCTTTTTCTTCAAACAGGCTGATGATTGTATCAAGAATGTCTTTCTTGCTCTTGAAATGATAATAGATTGAACTTTCACGGATATTGACCGCATGCGCTATATCACGGATTGATACTGCATTGTAGCTTTGTGATGCCCACATATCAACAGCAGTCTCTATGATGCGGTCCCGCGTTTTTTTGTCTGCCATGCTTCTATTGTACCGAACGACTGTTCGACTGTCAAATAAAAAGTGGATAAAATGGAGATTAAAAAGGAGATGGACTGAAAAACTGCATCCGTTCGCCCGTAACCGGATGAGTAAACTCAAGTCTGCAGGCATGAAGAAGCAGCCGGGCAGCGGTCGTTTCATCCCCATACAATGCGTCTCCCGCAATCGGGACTCCGAAACCGTGAGGATCAGCTGAGTGCAGCCGGAGCTGATGAGTACGCCCCGTACGTGGCGTGTAGAGCATGCGGCACCGGCCGCCCTTTTCATACCGCAGGAATTCCCAGTCAGTTACACCTTCTTTTCCAAACTCCTCGTCATATATCTGATGCGGGCGGTTCTCAGGATCAAGGCGGAACGGCAGCGTAATGGTTCCCTTGCGTTCCCCTGCCCTCACGCAGTCTGGAACACCGTCAAGCACGGCTTCGTACTGCTTGAAGACACTGCCCGCCTCAAACTGACTGTTCAGATTCCGGTGCGCTTCTTCCGTAAACGCGAGCACCAGAATGCCGGATGTTTCCATGTCGAGCCGGTGGACGGCAGGCTGTTCCAGGTGCATGAGTTCCCGGTACAGCCAGGACACGCGGCTTACGACACAATCCTGCCTGTCAGGACCCCGTCCAGGAACGGAAAGCAGTCCCGACGGTTTTTCCACAACCACAATGCTGTCGTCACGGTACAGTACTTTCATGCCGAGCATGGCAGGTACAAGAGGCCCGCACTTTTCGTCGCACGGCGGATAGAACGCCTTGTGACATCGTGACGTGAGACATGCGTCTGCTTTCAAGGCAGATTTGCTGCAAAGGCATGCGTCCGCTTTCAAGGCAGCTGCACGCGCGTCACTGCTGTAAAAAAACTCGGCGAG
>JAZUFS010000155.1:0-4331 GCA_045640805.1 Treponemataceae bacterium | reverse complement strand
CCGTTCTACAGCGCCTACAAAGTAATCGCTCTTGACCCGGATTACCGTTACGCACTGGTAGCAGGCGCCAACAGCAAGCTGCTCTGGATTCTGAGCCGCACACCAACCATTCCGGATGACGTAAAACAGAACTACATTCAGATTGCAAAAAACGCAGGGTACGATTTGACCGACTTCGTCTGGACCGTGCAGGACGAGTGGAAGTAAGTTAAGCAGCTGGGGGCATTTTTGCCCCCAAAGGTGGCAAAAACCGGGCTTTCCGAGGCTCCGGGGTCTGCCGCCCCTCCGGTGCTCCGCACCCGCCCTTCGGGCGGCCCCTCCAATCCCATTGCCCGGGAGAACCCATCAATCAGCACATAACACTGTTCAGAAGCGTCCAGTTTGGCCTTATTATCTGCTCAGAGTACGTTTCCGTACAGATGCAGAGGTTCTCATTTCCATCACGTCGGACAAATCCCCCGTGAATAGGCTTTCCGTCTTCCTGCTGCATCTGAATGTAGTTTTTCAGTGCCATGAATTTTTTAGCTGAGAAAGCATCAATATTCTGACTGTTGCCTGAAACATCTTCTCCGCCTTTTGTTTCAATAATCCAGATACCGTCTTTAGTACCGACCACATAATCCGGATAGAACGCACGCTGTTTTCCGTTGTTATCCTCGTAGATGACAGAATAATACTCCGCGCCTTTATCTCCGTTTTTATAAAACCACTCAACAAATGAAGAACTTTCGCAGAAACGTTCGAATGCTTTTTCCGGTTTGGAACGCACTTCTGCTGACTCAAGATAGCCACCATAGACATTCTTAGAGTACACACGTTGCGACATCTCTTTTGAATCATAAGTAAACAAACAATGCTGCGGGAATCGGAAAGGTTTCTTTACAGTTTCTTCAGAACTGATTCCCAAAGTTCCCTGGTCAGTCTGTTCAACCATTGCTTCCTTAAAGTCGTCACGCAGTTTGTCAATGTTATTGATGACGAATGCATACAAAGGCCTTGTATCAAGTTTCAATAACGTTGTCTGTCGGTTCCGGGTCCCCTTCTTGAAAGAAGGCTCACAGAAAAGGCGTCGTATAATGGCATTTACCTTTTCATACTCAAGACTTACATCAACACCAATGCGACCAATCTGGTGATGATACTCGCGACCATGCGTATGCGTATTAAGCGGGGTCTTGAACTCAACATCCTTCAGCAAATCAGTCTGTGAAGATAGATGGATGCTGCCATATTTTGTGGAATTAGCAATATAGTCAGAGAAAACATATCCCTGTATTTCCATTTTTGCTTTGTTACCATCCGCATCACCATCAAGGTTATACTTAGTCTTGAAATGCTCTGTGATTGAAGCTATCGCTTTCTTAGAATCGTTTGGTTCTTCAACATCAGGGCGCTGTTCACTTACAAGCTCAACTTCCTTGAATTCAGGTTTCAGGTCAATCAAAGAAGCATCAAGCGCACCTTTTCCAATCTGCTGCTTTGCACCTTCCACGAACTTTTCATCAAGCGTGTACAGATAGCAGCTGTCAAGTACTTCATCCTGATAGTGCTTTGCTTCCGGCATACGGCGAATTCTGCCAAACGTCTGAATCTCGAACGACTCGCCCATGTTGTCGCGAAGTTTAACCAGAATATGAGCACGAGGGCAGTCCCATCCTGTCGCAACAGCCATCTTGAAAATCATGGCAACAGGAAGTGCATTATTTACCTCAATACCATCAAGGTTCTCATGCATCGTAATACCGCCGGATTTTTTTCCTTTCTCGCTCATCCATACCGCAAGCTGACCATTTTCATAAGTGATTTTCTGCTTTTCAAACCACTCTTCTACACTCTGCAGCAAAGCGTCAGAAGTATTCGGCATCTGTACAAGAATGAGCGGATTGATATTGAGCCCACGCTGCAGGAACTTGGATTTCAAAAGCCGCTGTTTTTCAAGTGCTTTTTCCAGCAGAAATGCAACCTGATTATCTTCAAGCGTTTTTCCTGCAATTCCGCCGAAACCTTCGTTAATTACAAGCAGTTTTTTAATTAATCCCTGTGCAATAACATCAGCTTCATCAATTTCAATCAATTTTGAATACTTGTCATACCCTTTCGGAGTTGCACTCGCCCGAATAATCGTCGTTGTCTTGAACAGGTCGACAATCTCTTTCGATTTAATTGTATTTGCCACGTGGCTTTCATCAATAATCAGCTTGAACTCAAGGCCACTGTCCAATGCTTTCTGAATCTGCTCATCAAAGTTGATGTGTTCTCCTTCCTTTCGGGCATTATTCTTGCTCTTGTTCAGAAGTTCCCAATTGATGAAGCAGCAGTCTCCGTCCGCAAAACCGCCTGTCATAATATCCGGCAGAAGCTTCGTCTGTGCATTATGGATATATGCATCCATTTTTTTCTTGCTCTGTTCTTCAAGGTTACCCTTTCCCGGTGTAAACCACATGAAAACAGTATTGTTGTGGCATTTAAGATACTCATCCATGAAATGAGTCAGAATTATAGTCTTACCGCTGCCGGTACAGCTTTTAAGGACGATATCCTGATATCCTGATTCAACGGCATTCTGTAAATCTGCAATGGCGAAAACCTGAAAAGGCAGTAAATCAATTTTCATGTCCCCCCCCCTTTTAGTCTGCAAGATCCCGGTAGTAATAGTCAGGCACAACGTTGATGGATATACCATGTGCCTTGATAATCTGTTCCTGCTGCCAGGAAGTCAAAACATCGTGTCCCTTATACAACGTCTTGCATTCCGGATAGTCGTCAATATGTTCGACAAACTCATCAAACTCATCATCATCAAGCACAATGGCAACTGATTTGTTTGATTTGAAATCGATGGCATTTTCCAGTTCCACAAGTTCCTTCACATGTTCAAGCAGCTCATCAGCATACTCGTAGTACATTTTGTCCTTGATGGGAACATAGTCGATTTTGAGGTATTTCAGGGAGGCTGGATAGGATTCCTCATAATCAGAACCGTCCTTTCGTTTTCCTGTAATCACCGTTTTTATACGCTGATAGGTAATATCACGGCAGATATTGTTTTCATTGTTGGTGCAAAGAATGAACTTCCTGTGGCCGCCGTCTTCCGCATTCAATTTCATTACTGCATGGCCGGTTGTTCCTGAACCAGCAAAGAAGTCTAAGATGGTCGCATCTGTTTTTGAAGCCATAAATAGTATATCTTTTATCAGTTGAACTGGTTTTGGAAATGAAAATTTCTTCCCGTTTAAGATATTCTCTACTTCTGCAGTTCCTTTTCGTGTAGTGTAATTTGTATCATCCAGAATACTTCGAATCAACTTCTCATCATGCCGCATTTTTTGAACAATTCTATATTCATTTTCTGAAGTACAATAACCAACTATCTCTTTATTTAAATTACTTTGAGCCTTGTTAATTCCCCAACGCCATACAAATTGAACTTGATTTTTAACAGATTTTGGTGGATAAATTTCTACCCACCCTTCTTGTTTTTCTAAGGATATCTCAAAAAAATCGCCTTGCTTCTTATACTGGTTCAAATAAAAAGGATAATATAGATTTGGACGATTTTCATTTGTAAATGCCTCGTTACTATTGTATAAAGGGTGAATATTAAAGCCTCCAAATTCATCTGTGTATTTAAAAGATTTATTAGTAACTGGCATCAAGTTCGTAACAACCTTTGATTGATTATTGGAATAGAAAAGCATATACTCATGCATTTTTCCAACATATCCATAATCTCTAGCATTCGGTGTTGATTTAACTATGAAAATACCTAGATTATTTTTCTCATCAAATATTTCATCACATATGATTTTCAATGAGTCTTTTTGATTATCATCGATACTAAGTAAAATCACTCCATCTTCAGAAAGTAATTTTTTAGCCTGTATAAGTCTTTTATATAAAAAAGACACCCATTTTGAATGTCTATACATGTCCTCTTCATCTACATAATCATCATCGTAGATAAAGTCCTTATTTCCCGTGTTATACGGAGGATCGATGTAAATCACATCAATCTTTCCTTTGTGGGTTTTCTCAAGTAACTTCAGTGCGGCAAGATTATCGCCTTCTATCAGAAAGTTCATTTCACCGCTATTGTCAATGAACAGATCCTCATCTTCTACAAGGACAGGAGCAGTCTCTACAAGCAGCTCGTCTATCTTTTCACGATGCTCCTCAAACACAAGACCATACTTCTTGCCGTTTACTTCTTTTGTCAGTTCCCCAATATACGAAAGAAGATTTGCAGTATTCTGATCCTGTGGTGCCGTTTCAATGAAGCTTTTGATTTCCTGAATTTTCGCTAACAGTGCATCGCGTTTCTGTTTTGATAT
>JAZUFS010000154.1:0-12056 GCA_045640805.1 Treponemataceae bacterium | reverse complement strand
ATAATGCCTGGTGGCCATAGCGGTGAGGTAATACCCGTTCCCATTCCGAACACGGAAGTCAAGCTCACTTGCGCCGATGATACTGCATTCTTTGCGGGAAAGTAGGTAGCTGCCAGGCTTTTTTTTCTTTAAATCAGTTTTCGAATTCTGATAGAATGGAAGATATGAAAAAGAATGTTTTTCTTTTACTTTTATGTTTATTAATAATCTCATCATGCAGTAATAAAGAAATTTCATTATCTAAAACAGATGTGTTGGATATTTTCAAAAATTCCTATATTAATTTACCTGAAAAGAAAGAAAATCTTGATAAACAATCATTAAATGAATATTTCCTGACATTATCTGATGAAGAAAAAGTGGCACAAATATTTCTCATTTCGATGGATGGAAATAGTCAGGAACAAATTAAATATATAATAACAGATACTAAAACAGCTCCTGGTGGATTTTTACTTTTTGCATTTAATATTCCAGAATCTGCAGATAAAATGATTGATTTTATGACGCAGTTAGAAAATGCATATATCGAAAACGGAAAAATACCACCTTTCATAAGTATTGATCACGAAGGTGGTGTGGTAAACAGACTTAGAAATATATGTTCAAAACTTCCATCACAATTGAGTGTCGCTCAAAAATTTTCACCGGAAGAAGCTCTTCGTTTATATGAATTACAGGGAATACAGCTCAGGAATTTAGGAATTCAAGTAAATCTTGCACCGGTTGTTGAAGTGCTCACGGATGAAAATATACTGTTCCTTGATGACCGGAGTTATGGAAATTTAGAGAACGTTATTACATATTCAAAAGCACAGATATCTGGAATGAGGAAAGCAGGTGTACTTCCAGTACTGAAACATTTTCCTGGAAATACAAATAATGATCCTCATACTGGGTTACCAATATTGAATTGTGATTTACTCACTCTTGAAGAAGACTTTCTCAAACCATTTTACAGTCTCCTGGACAGTAAAATGTGTGGCGCTTTGGTTGCACATACGGTAACTCCAGCTGTTGATGATAATCCGGCATGTCTTTCTGGAAAGGTAATAAATCTTCTAACTGATAACGCGTCGTTTAACGGCCTTACTTTTTCCGATGACCTTCTTATGAAGGCTTTGATCAAAAATGGATATCCGGTAGAAAAAAGTCTTATAGAAGCTGTTAACTCAGGTATAAATATATTGATGATTTCAACAAGTTCCTATGATGAATATACTGATATAATTCTTGCAGAATATAAGTCTGATAAAGCATTCAGGGAAAAAGTTGATGAGTCTGTAAAAAAGATATTGGAATGGAAAATTTCATGCAATCTACTTGAAAGAGAATATTTTGAGAAAGGATTTTTTGAATATTCAGCTGAAGTCCATCTCCCCTCTGAAATATCTGACAGTCAAATTGTTTCAAGAAAAAATGAATTCGAAAAGGCATATTCTGAAGCGTCTGAACTTTACAATGAAATATGGTGGGCAAGATAATGACGCTTGAAGAACGGTTAATCTGGTGCGATGAGCGGTTCGCAGTTGTAAATAAACTTCCCGGGGAAATGTGCTCAAGTGATGATGGGAAATTTGATGAGAAAAGTTACATTCCTCTACTGTTCAAAGATATAATAGAAAAGAAGCTTAATACAAAAACCGGAATAATTGAATGCGTAAACAGAATAGACAGACCAGTTTCAGGACTTGTACTTCTTGCTCTGTCTGAAGATAGCCAGCGTATCCTGAAACAATTGTTCAGTACGAAAGAAAAAGTTGATAAGAGATACTGGGCGATTGTAGAAGGTGTATCAGACGTGAATGATGAGATTGTGACTCTCTCGGATTACATGTTTTTCAATCCATCAAAGCAGAAATCGTATATTTGTGAAAAAGAACACAGAAAGAGCAAATACGCAGAACTTTCATACAGAGTCAAAGGTGCAGGTGAAAGATACTCTTATCTGGAAGTAAATCTCGTGACGGGACGGACACATCAGATTCGTGCACAACTTGCGAATAGCGGTTTTCATATACGTGGTGACCTGAAATACGGTTCACGTCGGTCTGACACAATCCCCGGAATCAGACTTCACGCAGCATATCTTGAATTTACGTATCCTGGTGACAGGAAATACTTCTTTACGGCACCGGTTCCTGAAGTTGATGCTCTTTGGGAAGATGCCATCCGTGTGTTGAGACCTCTGCCAGAATGCGAACAGTCTCCCCGGAAGGAATGCTCATGAGCCGTACTGAAAAGAAGCAGGGCGAATCTGCCTTTGAAGAGTATTACACGGAACAATTCGGTGCGCGATGGCAATCACTTCGGGAAAGTCTTTTCCGTGAACCACTCTACGCGGAGATGAAACTCCAGTCTCAAACTACCGACGAGGTTTTGAAGCCATATTTCATGGATATTGCAAGTGTTTTTGCAGGCAGTGCACTTCCGCTTCCAGACTGTGGTGACATTCTCGACATGTGCGCAGCTCCAGGAGGCAAAACTCTTGTTCTTGCCAGCCGGATGAGCAAAGAATGCCATCTTACGGCAAATGAACGTTCCCGTGACCGGTATATGCGGCTTAACAAAGTCGTGGCAGAATCAGTACCGGAAGAGAAGCGGAATTTCATTCAGACTACGTGTTTTGACGGTTCTACAATGTGCAAATTTGGCCGTGAGAAATATGACGCCATCCTGCTTGATGCTCCATGTTCATCAGAACGGCATGTCATTCAGGATCAGAAATATCTTGCGCTCTGGACAAAAGCACGTGTAAAAACCATCTGCATGACACAATGGTCGTTGCTCTCATCCGCTGTGTTGCTGTTAAAGCCAGAAGGACACATCCTTTATTCAACTTGTGCGCTTACCCGGGAAGAAAACGATGATATCATAAAAAAAGCGTTGAAAAAGTATCCGGAACTAAGTGTTGAAAAGGCAGATATTCAGAAAATCCGTGAAAAACTTATTTCCAGCTTTCCGGATGTACAGTCAGTTCCAGATGTTGAAGAAACGGAATACGGATATCATATCCTTCCTGATAAACAAAATGGATCTGGACCGATTTATTTTAGTATAATCATAAAAAAATGCTAGACGTATTTGTATATATTCTTTAAAATGCAAGTACTCTAGTGTAAGGATGTATCAATAGATGGCATTGTTTTTCAATGAACGTGAAAAGAAGCTCCAGGAAATTATTGAACTCGAAAGAATTCTTAATGATATTCAGGATATTGATGTCCTTCTTGAAAGAATCCTCACTGAGTCCCGTCGAATTGTAAATGCTGATGCAGGATCAATTTATGTAATTGAAGACAACAGACTGAAAATTCGCTATGCACAGAATGATACAAAGCAGAGCCGTCTTGAACCAGGACAGAAACTGCCATACAAATTCTTTTCATTTGATATAAATGAAAAATCAATGTGTGGAAGTGCTGTTGTATCTAAGTCTCTTCTAAATGTACCAGATGTTTATAATATTCCTTCTGATAAGACATATTCTTTTGACCGCATGCCTGATCAGCTTACCGGTTATCATACAAAGGCAGTCTGTACGATTCCTCTTATGGAAGGCAAGGGAAACGTTATTGGTGTCCTGCAGTTAATCAACCCACAGGATAATGATGGCAATATCACTGGATTTGACAGTGATGCGGAACTCTTTCTGACACGATTTGCTGCAACTGCTGCACAGGCTCTCGTTCGTGCAAAGCTCACCCGTGAAATGGTTATGCGAATGGTCGAAATGGCCGGATTCCGTGATCCAAAGGAAACAAGTACCCATGTAAACAGGGTCGCGAGTTTTTCTGTCGAAATTTATGACCATTATGCATACGAACATAGAATTGATTCTGACGAAGCTGCAAAATACAGGGATAGCCTAAGAATCGCTGCCATGCTGCATGATGTCGGTAAAGTAGGAATTTCCGACCTTATCCTTAAAAAGCCAGACAAATTTACGGACGAAGAATATGGCATCATCAAGTGTCATACGTTAATCGGTTCCCTGCTCTTCAAGAATGAGTCATCTGAAATTGACCGGATGGCACAGGATGTTGCCCTGCATCATCATGAGCGCTGGGATGGAAAGGGATATCCGGGAAAAGTTGACATGTCATCTTTTGACTTGGGAAATCCTGTCATAAATACACTTGAACCACTGGAAGGTGAGGCCATTCCTCTTTCTGCCCGTATCGTGTCTGTTGCTGATGTCTTTGACGCACTTTCCTCAAGCAGAGTCTACAAGAAGGCATGGAGCCGCGAAGAAGTTCTTAAAGAAATGAGGGATCAGTCTGGTAAGCAGTTTGATCCAGCTGTAATCAGGGCCTTCTTTGCTGCATTACCGATGATAACAGAAATTCAGCGTGACCTTTCTGATGATAAGGTTACCGCGTAATAATCTGTTGCTTTCTAAAATTACTGACATGAAGTTGCCGCGCGTATTTTTTTCTGAATTTCGCGGTCAAGACAATTTGAAAATGCGTTAAGTTCCTTCTTTCCGTAAACGGATGTCTTTTCACTCTCAATCCCGTTTTCATACAATGTAAGATTGAAATTACGTAAAGAAAGCCGCTCTGCGATATTTTCCCTGTTATAAAGAGTTCCCCGGTCATTGATTATGACAATGTTCTTTTCTACAAGACGTGAAGCAAATGGAATGTCACGCGTAATTGCAATGTCATTCTGTCCGATATGTGAAACAATATAATTATCAGCCGCATCCTTTTCAGACTCAGTGACAATCATATGAAAGTTCTCCGCTTTAGGGATTGAGATTATTCTGTTGGCAACAAACCAGCATTCAAGTGAAAGTCGTTTTGAAAATCTTATGATTATGTCACGTGCGGGGGCGGGGCAGGAATCTGCATCGACCCAAAGTGAAAAGGGGAGGCTCATCAAAGAACGTTATCGATTTTATTAATCATGCTGAGCGTAAGACGTTCTGCCTCAGAAAGCTCATCCGTCGAGACTGGCGGAACGGAGGCTTTTTTGGCAATCTCTGCACATGATTTCTTTTCCCTGTACAGTTCGTCACAAAGCATCAGTCCGCTGAGAATTGAACATTTGAGCGGGTCCTGAAGTCCGGTGTTTGCTTTTACCTGATCAGTGATTTTGTTGAAATAGGAAAGAAGGTTTTCAAGATACTGTGGGTCCTCTTGTGCCTGAATGGCAAAAGAGATTCCCAATGTATCAATCTGGAGTGTACCCATTGTTAAAAGATATCAAATGTGCCGTTGATAGGCTCTGACTCAATGGGCTGTTCCTGCTGGATGACTGGTTCTGGAAATGCTTCCGGAACCGGCTCTGGAGCAGGTTCTGCAACCGGTGCAACTGCAGGTGCGGCTTCAAATGTTCCGGCAGGTTCTGCAGTGACCGGGGCGGCTGGCTCTGATACAACAGGAGCTTCTGTGTGTACAGAATCTTCTATTGTATTCAGACGGTTCAATACGTTGATGAGTCCCTCTTCGATCTTGTTCTGGTCATCTTCGAAAGAAGCCACTCTTGTTGAAAGCATGCTTCTCTGGTGTTCCAGAGCTGAACATTTCTCCTTGAGAACTGCGTTTTCACGCTGAAGCTCAAGAATCTTAGCAACAGCTACTTCTACTTTCTGTTCCAATGCCTGAACCTGACTGAGGGATATCATACGTTATGCTCCAATTGCTTTTTTTGCAGCGTCAACAACAGCCTTGAAAGCTACAGGGTCTTCAATAGCCATGTTTGACAGTGCCTTGCGGTTAATCTTAATGTTAGCCTTTGTTAATCCGTCGATAAAGCGTGAATATGAAATTCCCTGATCCCTGCATGCTGCATTGAGACGGGAAATCCACAGTGAACGCATATCACCCTTTTTATCTCTTCTGCTTACATATGCATCAGAAAGAGCCTGGGTAACTGCATCTCTTGCTGCTTTGTAGTTTGTTCCACGGCGACCGCGGAAACCTTTTGCAAGTTTAAGAATCTTCTTGCGGCGATTTGAACGTTTTGTTCCGTCTATTGCTCTTGACATATTATATCTCCTGAAAAATTACAGCTTATTAATCAACCGTATGGAAGCAGAGTCTTGCGTACTTTTGCTGCGTCTGCTTCATCGAGAATACCGCTTGCACGAAGCTGTCTCTTACGTTTTGCTGTTTTCTTTGTCAAAATATGGCGAAGGTTCATCTTCTTGTACTTGACTTTGCCTGTGCCGGTAAAGCTGAACTTTTTGGCGGCACTGCGCTTTGATTTCATCTTAGGCATTTTACTACAACCTCATCATTTTTTAGCTTTCGGATTCAGAACCATCGACATGAAACGGCCTTCCATTGCAGGCTGTTTCTCAACGGTGTATTCATCTTCGTTAAGCCTTTTAAGTACTTCCTGGAGGACTACCAGACCGAGTTCCGTGTGGGCAAGTTCACGACCCTTGAAACGGATGGTGACTTTAACCTTGTTTCCCTCGGCAAGGAATTCCTGAACGTGCTTTGACTTAAAATCAAGGTCGCCAGAGCCGATTTTCGGCTGCATTCTGATTTCCTTGAGTTTCAGCAACTTCTGGTTCTTTTTGGAGTCACGGAGCTTTTTCTCCTGTTCGAACCGGTATTTGCCGTAATCCAGTATTTTGCAAACTGGTGGATTTGCTGTTGGTGCAACTTCAACAAGATCGTGTTCCTGTTCTTTAGCCATCTTGAGAGCTTCAATGGTAGGGACAATACCTCTTTGTTCGCCCTCACTGTCTATAAGTCTGACCTCTCGTACACGAATCTGCTCATTAATACGCAGACCCTTTTCCTGTTTATTATCTGCCAACGATCCTCCTTCGTAATGCATAACGGTATGCATACTGAAAATACTGTTTTATAGTACTAGCAATGGCTATTTTATCAGAAAAACACAGTGAATGTCTAGTGGATTCTTCTTTTATATGCTTGTTATTATTCATTTTACACGGTATTGTACTCATGTACTTGTTTTTGAATTTTTTTCGTGGTAGTTTCTTGATATGTACTTTTTTTTACTGATTATCGTTCCATTGGTATATTGTGTTTCTGAGTTTCTCTGTCGTGGAAGAAAACCGGGCCGTGAACGGATGGCAGCAGTATTCTTAGGTGTTGTACTTGCCTGTGTATATGCACTCATCCACTTTTTCGCAATCGGTTCTTTCCATACATGGACATACTCGTTATCTGCCGTCTGGCTGTACGGTTTCTTCGCGGAAATTGTAATTCCTGTCAGTATCTGCCTGGTAGCAGTTTTCATCGGAAAAGACCGCTTCTGCGTAAAACTCAGTTTTCTTTTCCCCGTACTCTCTGCTTTTTATGCAGTCTTTCTTCCGTATCGGGTTTTTACAGAAACTATTTCCCCTGACATGTTCTGCATGGTGCTTTATCCGCTGCTGATAGCATCAATGCTTTTCAATATTGATACAGCAACATTCGTTTTCGAGGATGGTGCTGAAACCGGAAACAAACTCTGGCTTAGAATCATCATCAGTATATCCGCCGTTTTCACAGGCCTTTTGCTGCCAACGTTATTCCAGACATTGTATTTCCTGAACAAAACAGGTGTGTGGATGCATGTACTTGCAATTCTGTTTGTTCTTTTTGCTGCGGGACTTCGTGCCCTTGCAATGATTTTCCTTCCGAAGAAAAACGCTGCGTGAAAAACTGTTTTCCTGTAATTACCTGTAATTATCTGACAAAATGAGCAAAAAAAAGGCTGTCCATCGGACAGCCTTTTTTCAGTCTAAGTCTGATCAGTCGAGGTGACCTGCAGAACCGAGAACCTCAATGTTCTTGCGTGCGTACATCTTCTTGAGCTCATCGCGGGCTGGTCCGAGGTACTTGCGTGGGTCGAACTCGCCTGGCTTCTCAGCGAGAACCTGGCGGACAGCTGCTGTCATTGCGAGGCGGCCGTCTGAGTCGATATTGATCTTGCAGACTGCTGACTTAGCTGCCTTGCGGAGCTGCTCTTCTGGAATACCGACTGAGTCCGGAATCTTTCCGCCGAACTTCTCGATGATCTTTACATATTCCTGTGGAACTGATGAAGATCCGTGAAGAACGATTGGGAATCCTGGAATCATCTTCTCAACGCCTTCGAGAACGTCGAATGCGAGTGGCGGTGGAATGAGGATGCCGTCAGCATTGCGTGTGCACTGCTCTGGCTTGAACTTGCAGCGGCCATGTGATGTACCGATTGAAATTGCGAGTGAGTCAACGCCTGTCTTTGAAACGAAGTCTGCAACTTCCTCTGGCTTTGTGTAGTGGCTTTCTTCTGCTACAACGTCGTCTTCAACGCCTGCGAGAACTCCGAGCTCACCTTCTACTGTAACGTAGTCTTTCTGGCTGTGTGCGAAATCACAGACCTTCTTGGTGAGTGCAACGTTTTCTTCATATGGAAGTGAAGAACCGTCGATCATGACTGATGAGAAGCCCATCTCGATGCAGTCCTTGCAGAGTTCAAATGAATCACCATGGTCAAGGTGAAGAACAATCTGTGGGTTAGGGCAACCGAGTTCCTTTGCGTACTCAACGGCACCTTGTGCCATGTAGCGGAGCAGAGTCTGGTTTGCGTACTTGCGTGCGCCTGAAGATACCTGCAGGATTACAGGTGATTTTGTCTCGACACAAGCCTGAATGATGGCCTGCATCTGTTCCATGTTGTTGAAGTTGTAGGCTGGGATTGCGTATCCGCCTTTTACAGCCTTTGCAAACATTTCCTTTGTGTTTACGAGGCCGAGTTCCTTATAACTGGTCATAGTGACTCCTTATGTGGATTAATGTTCTTTAATTCTATGTAAATGTGTGAAAATAATCAAGAGAAAGAACATTCATACCGATAATGAGTTTGACAAAGAATGTCCGTGGAAATATAATGAGACATGTATAGTCTTTGACTATATTCTTTGAACTGTAAGAAAAGGAGTTTTCTGATGAAACACAGCGGTGTAGTCTGCGTACTCGTTTTACTGTTGCTGATTTTCAGTGTACCGGTATTTGCGCAGCCCAATATGAAAAGTGTTGAAACAATCATGATTGATACGTTCGACACAAAAGATGACATGGATTGGACCTGGAAGGTTCAGGCAAGTTCACAGATTCATGTCGGTGAAGATGCTTCAGATACATATCCGAAGATGGGATATGTTGAGGCAATCCCTAACTCACTGAAATCTTACAGGACAGCTGATGATCCTACACCATATGTTCTTGGTGTTCAGGTTTCATATGACCGTAAGGGTGATAACTGGTTTGAGGTATATCCTGTAGACAAAGAGACTGGCGATGTTTACGAAATCCCTCTCAAGGGAACAGTATCTCAGCTTGATGTCTGGGTATGGGGTGCAAACTATACCTACTATCTTGAAGTGCTGGTTCGTGATGCAGATGGAAATGTTCATGTCATTCCTGCTTGTACACTGAACTATCAGGGATGGAGAAACATCATCGTTGACATGCCTTCTACTGTAAGACAGCAGTCACGCCTCCGCTCTGGTCCAGAAACAGCAAACTTCATCGGATTCAGAGTCCGTGCAGATGCTAATGAGTATGCAGATGATTTCGTAATCTATTTCGATCAGCTTCGTTATTCATCAAATACTCTCAACAACATCTACGATGGATATGAACTCCGCAAGCCGGATTTCGAATAACAGGGGGACGGTAAATAATGAAAAAGGCTTTAGTTGTTATTTCTTTACTGTGTATTGCAGGTCTTGTATTCGCTCAGAATGTTGACCTGACAGAGGCAGAGCTCAGCAGTTCTGCTGATTCAGCAAGTGCTTCCCTCCGTGAAGTTTCACTCGATCTGTTCGAACGCGAAGGCTCATGGAACTGCAGTATTTCACCAGACAATGGTGTTATTACAGGCCGTCTTTTTGATGGTGGTCCATATTCTGATATGGAAGAAGCTGACAGAGCTGAGAAGGTTTCTCTTCCAGAAGCTGCTGAAGGTTCAGAAAATACAAAGATGTACGGTGTAAAGGTTGAGTTCTTCCGCCGTGGCATCAACTCATTCACAATCAAGGCAGCTGCTCCTATCCCGATTGAAGGTGTCACAAAGACAGTTTCTGTATGGATGGCAGGAAGAAACCAGAATCATCAGGTAACACTGCTGGTTCAGGACTATTTCGGCAACAACTTCGAGCTCCCGATGGGAACTCTTGCATTCTCAGGATGGAAGAAGCTGACTGTATCTATTCCTCCGTCACCAGATGGAAAGCATGGTATCATTCAGCAGAATGCTTATTATGGAAGCCGCCCAGGCCTCAGAATTGTCGGATTCAGAATTGACTGTGATCCAGAAACAGCAATCGGTTCATACTACTTCTACATGGATGACCTCCGTGCAGTAACAGACCTTTATGAACTTGAGAACATCGACCTGGATAATCCTGACGATAACTGGTAATCGGTAAAACTCATTGATATAAAGAGGCTGTGGTCATTGACTGCAGCCTTTTTTTTGCCCTGATGACATTGTGTTGACGCCGAAACAATGGTACACTTTGAGTATGGAAAATTCAGAAAATAAATTACCGCCAAAAGCTGATCTCCGTGCTGCATACGACAAAAGCAGACCAGTTCTGCAGGCAGTTCTTTATGGTGTTGAAAACAGTGTAAAATCCGTCATAAAACTCGGATCTACTCCATCATATAAATCACGCGTAAAATCATTTGAAAGTTATTACAAGAAGCTTATCCGCATCCAGCCGGAATCACTCGGAAGACAGCCTCTTCCTGTCCTGACGGATTTGATTGGAATCCGAATAATATGTGCATTCCTTGAAGACCTTGCGCAGGTTCAGAAGACTATCTGCGAAAATTTTGATGTAGTTGAAATTGAAAGAAAAGGCTCTGACCGGACATTCAGTGAATTCGGCTACGAGTCACTTCATATCCTGATAAAAATTCCTGCCAAGATTGCCGACATGAGCGGAAAGGACGAGCGTGTCCAGCTTCCGGAAGGCCTTGTCTGTGAATTACAGATCCGCACAATCCTGCAGGATGCGTGGGCAGAAGTTGAACATGAGCTTGTCTACAAATCAGAATTCTCTCCATTTGATAAACCTCTCAGAAGGAAGCTTGCGTCTGTGAATGCAAGTCTGAGTCTTGCGGACATCATTTTTCAGGAAATTCGTGACTATCAGAACAAACTGAATCAGGAGCTTGATGCCCGTCGTGCTACTTTCTACGAAAAAGCGGATATTCTGGTGCGCAATCAGTTGAATGAAAAAACTTCCACCGGAGGAGAGAAAACTGCGGTATCAATACAGCCGACGGGTTCAATCAACTCTGAGATGCCGTATGTACGCGGAACGATAGACGACATGATTCTCGACGCCATTCATGCGCATAACGCTGGTGATCTTGAGAAGGCGGAAAGCATTTACACGATGATCATCAACGCGGAACCGCAGCCGAATAATATTGTCCTGTCAGTTATTTACAAACACAGGGGAATGGCGTTCTTTGCACAGAACAAGTACGAAGAAGCGCTAGCCGATTTCATGGACAGCGTAAAACTTGATGATACCAATTTCCGGTCATTCTACTATATTGGTATTGTATACAGTCTGCAGGGAAAGAATGAAGAGGCAATAGAGTATTTTGACAAATCGCTTGCACGTAATGAATACCAGTCTCACGTTCTGTACCGTCGTGCTTTGACCCAGTACTATCTGCGTAATTATGACGAGGCAGCAAGTGACCTGGTGAAAGCACATGCCCTTGGACTTGATAACGAGGATACACAGAAACTTGAAAAGCTTCTGTCTGCCCAAAAAGAAATGAAATTTTAGATTTGTTATTGACACAAATCGACGTACATGGTAATTTATCACACGTTGTTTATGTCTCCCTCGTCTAGTGGTTAGGACATCGGGTTTTCATCCCGACAACGGGGGTTCAATTCCCCCGGGAGATGCGAACATAAGGACTGGTAACTTATCCAGTCCTTTTTTTTTGCTCAGCTTTTGCTTTTGCGTAGTGGGGTGGCTTGTGAAAGTAGAAACAAAACTGTCGGATGCTGTTATCCGCTTACTCAAAGATGCAATCCGTGACAATGATGGAAATGAAATCAGCGCG
>JAZUFS010000153.1:0-1806 GCA_045640805.1 Treponemataceae bacterium | reverse complement strand
CATGTGGTGAAAAGAAGCGCATCGCTATCACTGCCTTCATCGAGGGAAGCTGCCATGCGCGCTTTCTGCTGCTGTTCAGCCGCTTTCTGGATGTACTCCTTCCACGGCATGTCATGATGCAGCGTACAGTAGCAGTACATGTCATTTCCGCATGGTTCTGTGTGCGACGTCGGGCATTTCTCATACTCACGGATTTCATATCCGCCTGACGGAAGAGGGATGATGCGCTGTCTGAACTGCGGAATGCTGTTTGCAGCAAGTGCAACGACATGCATGAATGTCAGATAGAATGAGCAGCCTTCTTTTTTGGTAAACGCCTTAAGATCAGTGACGTCAACATCCACAGTCAGGCCTGTATGCGGAGATGCCATTCCCATGAAATGCTCAAGGTGAGCTTTCCGCGGATACGTTGCAAGGTCAATTGACTTATATGAAATCATGATGCATATCTCCTGAACTGTTCGATAAACAGCAATAATTGCTATTCATTAAATACATCGGCTACTTTCATCTTCAGCTCACCGGTTCCGTCCGGCAGATCTGACAGAAAGGAAATCATAATGCCGCGTTCAGGAAGGCAGTAGCATTTCTGCCCCCATTTGCCGTTCAAACTGAAGCCGTCAAGGAACTTCCAGAAGAAGTAGCCGTAGCCGCCTTCCCGGTTCATCTGCTGAACGCCGGTTGCGCGGCTCACATATACTTCGGGAACAATCTGCTTTCCGTCAGAGCGGCCGCCGTTCATGAGCATGCGGCCAATACGCGACAGTTCGCCAACGCTCATCTCCATGCCGGAAGCGCCGTTAAAATGTCCTTCAGGCGATGTCTGGTACGGCGGCTTTTCAACGCCGAGCGGCGCGAACAGCTTTTCTGTAAGATAGTCGTAGAGCGGCCTGCCAAGCGCATTCTCGAGCGCAACAGCCACCAGGTACGCGTTGATGTTTGAGTAGCAGAACCCGCGTTTCTCAAGCGGATAGTCGAGCCCCGCACAGAATGAAAGCCAGTTGTCTCCTTCCGGGCGGAACGGAAGCCCCGGGATAGACATGGTCAGCAGACGCTCGAGCGGAACATCCAGAATGCAGTCTGTCAGCTTGATGACGCCCTCCGCTTCTGCAATGCCGAACGCGAGCGACACTAGGCTTTTTGTGACTGAATACAGCGGAAAGCGGTCCGTCGTGTTTCCCCACGACTTCACGAGCGAGCCCGCGTTCCAGACTTCAAGCCCATGAACAGTGAGTTTCTCACGCTTTATGTACGCGATGAGGGCGTCGGCTTTTTCAGTAACTTCAGCATCAGTCATGAGAGAGTTCCTTACTCACACAGGAACGTCGCGCATCCGGCATCGAAAGCGTGGATATCATTTCCGAACAGGTTCTTCGGCTTACCGGCAAGTTCGCCTGCAAGCACCTTCTTCGCGCCCGCAATAAGCTCGGGGATGAGCGACGGCTTTACCGGGATGCTCGCGTGTGAGGGCCAGATTTCGTCGCAGTCGCCGGCGCGGGTGGGGAGCGTTTCAAGGCTCTGTATGTACAGTTCCATATTGCGGAACGGACCGAACATGAATATGCTGCCGTCCTGAATCGGGTCACCGCTGATGAGCACACGCGCGTTTCTGTCGAGCACGGCAATGCTTCCCGGCGTGTGTCCCGGCAAGTCAATTACTTCAAGCGGACGACCGCCCAAGTCAATGACGGTACCGCTTTCCACGGGAATAATTCTGCCGCTGTTACCGTGCGCGCGGAGGTTCGCTTCTTCAGCAGGGCTCATGTAAAACTCGTCGAACTGCGCGTTGCTTCCGATGTGGTCGGG
>JAZUFS010000152.1:0-3515 GCA_045640805.1 Treponemataceae bacterium | reverse complement strand
ATGAAAAGTTTACTCATTTCCATATTGTGAAAACCTGGGTTAAGCAAAGGTGCTAAACAGAGAAAGGAAAGAGAGACCGTGGAAGTAGAAGAAACGATTATGTATTTGAACATAACTGGCATAAACTTATTTTTTGGAGTGAAATGAATATGCTGCATGGATTCTTCTGTGTATTTCATCCAGTTCAGATAGAAGAAAGTGTCAATCATCAGCCAAAGACCAAATGTTCCAAAAGCAAGAGCACCTGCGTGAATTTCTCTTCCAAAAGGAAGTGCATTAAAAGCCCTGCAGAATAAAGGTGAAAAAATAAAAGGATTTATACTTGCTACTACTATCAATGAATAGCCTGCAATAAAATGCTTTTTATTTGTTTTTTGAGCAGAATCGGTTTTTCCGTTATGGTTTTCGATAAGTTTTGTAAAAAATCTGATATACAGCATACCCAGAGCCAGATAAGCCAGAACATAAATCAAAACTGAGGGTCTGATTAATGTCATAACATACTCAGTTAATTTTATTTCAAAAATAAATCTGGCAAAAAAAGGTAGTATTATGAATTGTGCAACAAAATAAAGAACTAAAAAGGCTTTAGCAGCTGTTGGATATTTTACAGAATCGTTTTCCATTTTAAGACCTCATTTAAATGGTTGTATAATATATAAATTATAACACACTAGTTGTCTGACTTGTATTAAAAAATAAATATATTTGAAGAATTGGGTATCTTATAACTCTGGAGAATAATAAGGGGTGCCTTTAACATTTTAGACACCCCATTTTTTATTTGCTCAGTTTGATTACAGCGTGTAAATCTGTTGCATCCTGATTTTTGATTGTTACATAGTAACAGTCGTCGGTTGTAGTGAAGCAGCATTTTACTGTGTCACCGTACTGAATGGCTTTTTTGTACATGATGGTGAATTCTAGGCTTTCGGCTTTTTCGTAAACTTCATCTGGAAGCACGTTGTTTACAAGTTCCATGTAGGCAACATTGTTCATGTGGTTGTTTGCATCGATGAAATTGCGTTCTATTTTGTATTCTTTTGTAAAATCAAAGGATTCTGGTTCCATGAGTTTTTCTATCCATGGGGAATCAAAATTTGTGATTTCTGTTTCTGTGCCGTATGCATCTGCAAGTTCTTGAGTTACACGTTCCGGGCGCATTGTCTGGGTGTTCATGCGTACCCAGTTTGATGTAGCAACACCAAGTTGATTCCCTTTTTCATCGCAGATTTCGAATTCGCGGGAAGCCTGGATGCTTTTCATGTCGTGACTCCAGGTTTTTAATAGGAAACGAGTATCGTAAGCCGGACGTTTTGTCATTTTGATATGGTAACCTGTTAAAAACCAGCGGCTTCCTGTATCGTTAAGGCCGTCCTTTGCAAGGGAGCCATGCATTGAGGCAATGTCTTCGAAAAGTTTAAGAATTGATGCGTTGGAAAGTTCCAACTGTCTGTTTACGCTGCTATAACCTACATAAAATGTTTCTGAAAAAATCATAAAATCTCCTATGAAAACTTACCGCTCAGAGCAGAGTGAAATTACTTTCTGACATAATAACATTTTATGTCAGAAAGTGAAAGGTGAAAAATGTAACATAAGGAATGAAATCCATAGCTGAAAACCTGCCGCTGCCCCGAGCGTGGAGTGGTGCGAAGCAGCTGAGCGCAAGCGAAGCCGGCCGTAGGCAAGCCACGGAAGGCGAGTAGGTGACATCCCGGGCCAAAATAAAATAGAGTGTTTTCTATATCAAGAAAATTCTGTATATTATTACTATGCGCGATATTCAAAATGAACAGGACACCAGAGAGATTCCTTTGCAGAAAGTTGGAGTGCGGAACGTGAAATATCCGGTTTCGGTGCTGGATAAGTCCCGGAAGACTCAGGCGACTACTGCGGTGGTGGATTTGTTTGTAAATCTGCCTCACAATTTTAAGGGAACTCACATGTCCCGCTTTATTCAGATTTTTCACAAGTATCATACTGACATTACCATGCAGCACTTTCTTGATATGCTGGAAGAAATCCGTGTTAAGCTGGACGCTCAGATGGCTTACGGCAGCATAAAATTTCCTTATTATATAGAAAAAAAAGCTCCTGTAAGCGGCAGTGAAGGTATTATGGAATATAACTGTTCCTACGAAGCTACCTGTGAATGTGATGAGCGCAAGTTTTATGTAAGCATTGAAGTACCGATTGCTACTCTTTGTCCCTGCAGTAAGGCTATAAGTGAATATGGTGCTCACAATCAGCGGGGAACTGTAAAAGTGCGGCTTTTGTATTCTGACTTTTTCTGGATTGAAGACGTGATTTCTATGATTGAAAACTGTGCTTCTACGCCTTTGTATTCGGTTTTGAAGCGTCAGGATGAAAAGTTTGTAACTGAACATGCTTATGATAATCCTCGTTTTGTTGAGGATGTGGTTAGAGAAGTTTATCTTGGATTGAAAGAGCAGGGATTTAAGTGGTTCAGTGTGGAAGCTGAAACTGAGGAAAGTATTCATAATCATAATGCTTACGCTTACACTGAGTATTCTCAGGATTCTCAGGGCGAATAATCCCTATATAAGGACTGAAAAATGAGATATTTTATTGAAACATACGGTTGCGAAATGAATATTGCGGAGTCGGCAGCGGTTGAACAGCTTTTAATCAGCCGTGGCTGGGAACTGGCTCCTTCGGCTCAGGTGGCTGATATGGCGATTGTAAACACCTGTACTATCCGCGGTTCTGCTGAAGAGCGCATTATCGGGCATTTGGGCTGGTACAACGGTCTTAAGGCTGTTCGAGCCTGTAAACTTGGTGCCAAAACTAAACTTTTGGATGAAGCTGTTGAGTATGTAAAGGATGGTCCTAAGCCTTTGACTCTGGTTGTAATGGGGTGTATGGCTGAACGCCTTTTGAAGGATTTCCAGAAGCAGTATCCTTTTGTTGACTATGTTGTAGGAACTTATGCCAAGCATCATTTTGGCGAGATTATTGATGCGGTGGAGAAGGGAAAAAAGCCTTTTGAAGTGGACGATACTGAAGCTTACAAATTTGCTTCTATTTCTGCTGAACCTGGTCATTTTTCTACTTTTGTGCCAATCATGCACGGCTGTAACAATTTCTGTACTTACTGTATTGTACCTTATGTCCGGGGCCGCGAATTAAGCCGTCCTGTTGAAGAAGTTTTGAAGGAACTTGATGTTCTGAACAAAATGGGAGTTAAGGAAGTTACTCTCATCGGTCAGAATGTAAACTCATATAATGGTGTGGCAGCGGATGGTTCTTCTGTAAACTTTGCTCAGCTTCTCCAGATTATTGCAGATCATCTTCGCGAAACTAAGTCTGGCATTCAGTGGGTTCGCTTTATGTCTTCCCATCCTAAGGATTTTACTGATGATGTAATTGATGTTATTGCAAAGGAAGAGGTAATCTGCCGTCACATTCACCTGCCGGTTCAGCATGGTTCTACTGCGGTGCTTAAAGCCATGAACCGCCGTTATACCCGCGAACAGTATCTGGAACTGGTT
>JAZUFS010000151.1:0-3780 GCA_045640805.1 Treponemataceae bacterium | reverse complement strand
GGTTTCCTCTATCAGGGCTGCATCTTCCCGGCCGCAGAAGCAGTCACCTTCTCGACTGAAGGCGCCGCGCTCATCCTGCTCATTCTCGCTGCAATCTTTGACACAAAGCATCTTCTCTGCTACGCGGGCATTGAACTGCTTGTTCTTGGAAGCCTGTACACTGCGGATATCTATATCGCACTCTTCCTCTCATCCATTCTGCTTGTCCTGCTGCTTGCAAGTGGTATAAAGGCGAAGGGAAAGGCCATCATCATCTACTCTGCAGTTGAGATCGCAAAACTCGCGCTCGTCATTCCGTACGGCGCACTCGAGTTCTTCCGCTACGTGGGGCTCACTCTTTTCGCACTCTGCGCCATCGGCTGCATCAACCTGCTTTTCAGGCACGCCGTAAACACAGGCGCCACAAGCTCATCCTTCAACCTGGACGACTACAAGCTGACTGACCGCCAGAAAGACTGCATCCGTGAAGTGGTCGTCAACAACACGACAATCAAGGCGCTCGCCATCACTCACAACGTAAGCGAAAGTGCCATAAAAAAAGACCTTGCGACTGTATACAAGGTGCTCGGTATCACGGGAAAGGCGGATCTGAAGGCACTCTTCATCGGATACAAATTCTGAAAAATTCATGAATGACTGTACAAGCTAAAAGGGTTGATTTATCAGGTATATAGTTGTATAGTGAAATAAAGGAAGTGCCCGGATAACGGACATCTCCACATACGGTTCAGTCCTTACGGACCAAGCCGCTCAGTGTGCGAGACTGGGCGGCTTATTTTTTCTTCTTAGCTTTTTTATGGTAAGAAAGAACTGCATATATTGCACAAATTATTGATGCAAGACAACTTGCAATCAATATAATGAGTTCAAACATACGCAAAACCTCCCATTCCTGTATTCAATCTGTTTCCAGACTGTTGAAGACGGGAGATGCCGCCTATCCAGGCATTTCCAATAAAGATAGTATACTATACATTTGTTTAGCTTTCAAGACTCTTTGTGTTGCCTAAATCCGCTGCGGAGTGTAAACTAACCGTATATGACAGGACTCGTTCTTGGCGGCAGCAACAACATTTTCTCAGTTGAATGTGATGACGGCATAACACGCCAGTGCACCATCAAAGGCAAAAAGCTCAAGGATGTAGAAGGTTACTACAATCCCCTCGCTCCCGGTGACCGAGTTGAGCTTGAGCCGGATGAGCAGTCTGAAGACGAAGGCCAGATCACCGGCCTTGTACCCCGCAGAAACGAGTACGTCCGCTGGAACGTGAAGGGCCGGCAGCCGCAGCTGCTTGCCGCAAACGTAGACCAGATAATCTGCATCACCACCCCGGTTGAGCCTCCCTTCCGGCCCCGCTTTGTGGACCGCGTGCTTGCCCAGGCTGAGTATGCAGGAATAGAGCCGGTCATCGTGGCGAACAAGTGCGACCTTGATGACGCCGAAGACCCTGATTTTGAGTACCGGCTCACCGACTGGGAACGGATTGGCTACAAGGTCATCCGCATATCCGCAAAGTCGGGCGAAGGCATGCCGCAGCTGGCAGAACTGCTGGAGGATAAGCTCAGCGTCCTGACCGGTCAGTCCGGCGTCGGAAAATCAAGCATCGTGAACGTGCTCGATTCAACGTGCGTCCTTAAGACAGGCAGCCTTTCTGAAAAATACGGACGGGGAACGCATACGACAACACGCGGCACCCTCATCCATTTGAAACTGAACGAAGCTCTGCTGGGCGGGCGCCAGAACGCAGTTGCTTCCATCATAGATACTCCCGGAGTCCGCCGGTTCGTCCTGCACGACATTGCAGCAGAAGACCTGGCGCTGTACTTCCGCGAAATGAAGCCGCTTGTCGGCAAATGCAGCTTCGGCATGTCCTGTACTCACGACAGGGAACCCGGCTGCAAGATTCAGGAAGGAGTATACGCAGGCGCCATAAGCGAAGAACGCTTTGAAAGCTGGCTGCGCATTTGTGATGAAATCCGCACCGGCAGCTGGGAAGACTAGCGGGCTTTCTCAAGGCAGTAACGGCTGGAAAGGCAGATGCCGCTTTCAAGGCATGGGGACCGCCCCAAAAGCAAATAAACTGTTATGGACACAAATACATTAGAAAACTTGGATTATTTCAGGGTCCGCGACACCATCGCAGGCTACTGTATGAGTGAGGAAGGCACTGCCCTTTTGAAGACGCGCCTTCCCTACACAGAGAAAAAAGACATTCAGGACAGCAAGGAAGAAAGCCGCGAGTTCAGGCGCTACATCGACGTCATCGGCGGCCAGCCAATCACCGGATGGGCTCCGTGCGGCCACCTTTTCAAGAAACTCGGCATAGAAGGATACGCGCTCGAAGTTGAGGACGCCTACGCACTCGGCATGTTCTGCAAGAGCACGGCACAGGCAAAGAATGTGCTCACTCCCCGCGAGGACAGCAAACTCAAGCTGCCGCATCTCGCACAACTGGCGGATGAACTTCCACTCCTCAACCAGCCTGAGAACGCCATTTTCCGCATCATCGACACAGGCGGCCAGATACGCGACCTGCCCGAGCTCAAGGCAATCAGGAAGAGCATTCTGCATCTGCGGAACGACATCGACTCACTCATCCGCGCATATACGTCGGACAACTCGATGCGCGACATGCTCCAGTCGGATGTTCCTGCACTCCGCTCTGACAGGCAGGTACTTGCTGTAAAGGCAAACTACCGCGGCCGCATAAAGGGCATTGTGCACGAAGTCTCGCAGTCAGGACAGACTGTCTTCATCGAGCCGGATGAGGTCGTCCAGAAGAACAACGAGCTCGTGCAGGAAGAGTTCCGCCTTTCTCAGGAAGTGCGGCGCATCCTGCGTGAACTTACGGCAGAGCTCGGTCAGTTCCGCGCTGACCTTGAGAAAGCGCACGGCCTCATGCTCAGGCTCGACTGCGCATACGCAAGCGCGCGCTGGGGCCGCGAAGTAAACGGCACGTACGCATTCGATCTGCCTGCTGAACCGGGCAGCGTCATCAACGGCACCACGACAACCGAAGAGACTGCACAGTTCGCCTCCCCTGTCTTGATAAAAGCGCGCCACCCGCTTTTGGGCGCACGCGCAGTTCCGATTGACGTGCAGTTCCAGCGCACCGCAAACGAAGGGCGCGGTCACCGCATCCTGATAATCACCGGACCGAACACGGGCGGAAAGACCGTTACGCTGAAAACAGTCGCCCTCCTTTCCATGCTGAACCAGAGCGGCTTCCCCATTCCGGCAGCCGAAGGCACAAGCCTGCCGTTCTTCAAATCTGTGTACGCTGACATTGGTGACGAGCAGTCTCTTGATGAATCGCTTTCAACCTTCGGCGGTCACATGAAGAACATTGCGCGCATCCTGAAAGAAGCAGACGGTGACTCGCTCGTACTGCTTGATGAGCTTGGTTCCGGTACCGATCCGCAGGAAGGCGGCGCCATCGCCATGGCCACACTAGATGAACTTATCCGCCGCGATTCGTTCGTGCTCGTTACGACACATCACGGCATCCTCAAAAACTACGGATATACGCATCCGTCATGCACAAACGCATCCGTTGAGTTTGACGCGGATACGCTTTCGCCTACCTACCGCATACTGATGGGCGTTCCCGGGGAAAGCCACGCACTCGACATTGCAGAGCGCAACGGGCTTCCCGAAGACGCAGTCAAAGCCGCACGCAGTTACATCAGCAACAATCAGGCGGATATTTCCGCGCTCATAGACGGCCTCAACAAAAAGCACGAGGAGCTTGCGCGCCTTGAGGCTGAGGCAAAGCAGAA
>JAZUFS010000150.1:0-5794 GCA_045640805.1 Treponemataceae bacterium | reverse complement strand
AATCATTTTTGTGAATGGCGGTCTTGGACTTCTTAAGGTTGCCCTGCTGAGATTCTTCAATATCAAGATTTTTGAAAACATCAGATTCCCGTTGCATGACCATGTAAGGCAGAAGCTCAACTGGTCAGCAACGCAGGTTCTGATAAAGTTCCTCATTCTGCAGCTGCTTATTACAGGCGTAATGGTAGGAATATTACTGAAGGTCAGATAAAAGATCCAGTTTATTTACATACTGCTCAAGCGTACGAAGTGCACGGGCACGGGCTTCTGATTCCGTAACGTGTGCTTCGCGGCCGTTTGTGCCATACGTTTCCATTTCCTTTCCGGTAACATTTTCAATAAGAGCTCCGGTCAGTACGTACCGTACATACTTGTTCGACGATTCCATATCAAGAGGTTCAAGAGATACATTGACTGAAAGCGTGAGCGCAGCAGTATCTGCACTGGCAGCATCCACAGTCTTGAGACCGGCTTCCTGTATGCGTTGTGCAAAGGCAGCCTCTATGCGGCCGGTATCATCGCCGGTAATGTTCACGTAGACGCGGGCGGCATCAAGTGCCTGGCGGGCACGTTCTTCCACTTCGGCGGCGCTGCCGTACGCAGGGTTCACTGTCTTACGTAAGCCGCTGTTGATGACCGCAAGCATGTCCAGATTGTCCTGATTTTCACGGGCAAGGGATGCTGCATCCAGCAGGAGCCTGTACACGGAGAGCGGTCCCGTCTCTTTTCCTGCAGCGGCAATTTTCTCATTTATGGCCATTTCTGTTTCAAGAGCACGGCGCTTGTAAATCTGGCCTACTTCATCACGGTCAATGAGGGCGAGCGCATAATACGTCGGCACCTTCTCTGACGTGACAAAAACATCCTGAATGACAATTCCCGTCACCGTCAGTTCACTGCTCGTCTTTACGTATGTGTCAATACTGCGTGCTTTTTCCCAGGCAGCTTCTTTCTCGCTCAGTACTTCGCTCACAGACTCCGTGGCAACGGTTTCCGACTGCACGGTCTGCCTGATGATTTTCGTCAGCGCGGCAGTTGCATTTGCCTCAGCTGACTGACGGTTCGACGCATAGCCTACAGCAGTCATGAACTCGGAGTCAGGATATCCGTCAGACGGATTAAAAACCCAGCCGGGAGCCCTGCTTGATGTTGTTGCACATGATGAAAGGCAGAATAGTACAAGACATACTGTACAGGCAAAAAAAGCCCGCCGCATAGTACTGCCTGATTTCAAACTGTTTACTGTATACATACTGCCTCCACCAGATTAAGTTTGCCCGCAGATGCAACCACATCCTTGAACACTTCTGTCGATATAGTTTTTCCTTTAGCGTTGATGAAATCCATACGGACCGTATATCTGCCCGGATCAACAGTTATGCCGCCAACCTGCGCATATGCAGGCAAATACTGCGTCGTTCTTAAATCCGCCTGTTCAGATACTTCCGTATGTACCTGAGATGCAAGCCCGATTACGCTGAACAACAGTGACATGCCATCATCACGGCCTTCATACCTGTCAGAAATTTCATACGCCGCAGATGTTGCCACTGACTTGCTGAGCGCACGGGCAAAGGTCCTTCCGTAAATAAGGGACTGTTTCTGGCCGAATGTGTCCATGGCAATATTCTCGATGCTTTCAATACGTTCAAGCGTCGTTGTATAGGTAACACCTGACTCGCCGGTAACGGTCACATCAATTGATCTGACCTGACTGCCGCGTGCAAACATGGCCGGCAATGCCAGTTTGAAATAAGTGCCGTAGTCATTACAGACACGAAGTTCGTTCTGGAACTTCACCGGTGACATGCCCGTAAAGCCCAGGAAATTGAGGCGAGCCTTGCCTTCAGGGACAGTAAGCTCATCCTTTACGCTTGATGGCACATCAAACGGATACAGTTGCTGCTGGCTCTTGAATGCAAGCAAAATCTGCTCATAATCAATACGTGCATCATCCTTCTTTCCGCTGGAACGGTACAGCAGCATGCTTATGTAGCGTGCGAGCGCAGAATTGTTGAAGGAAAGTGTGCTGTTCATGTATGACGTACCGGATGCCGCACCTCTGTTCCTTATTTCGTTTTTTGCTTCTTCTAGTTCGGCAGCATAGCGCGTTGAAAGTGCTTTCTGCTTGTTGTCAAAACGGCGGATCTCTACAAATGCGTCCTCAATCTCATCCATATGGATGTAATTAAGCGCCATGAAGAGATTCGTATAAATGTCCTCGTAATCATCGCCGTCGTAGTCTTTGTAGTTGTCATTTTCTATCCATGACAGTACTGACTGCGAAATACTCTTTGAGTAGTAATATTCTATAAGACGTTCCCCTTCTGAAAGCCTGAGATTTGACGTCTTATAGTCACCGGCGTAATGAGAAAGAATTCCTGCATCTATGCTGTACAGCACTTCATCTCTGTCTGTATAGAAAGCACTTTTTGCAGACTCAACAATGTCACGTGCATCCGTATAGTTGCCCTGATTCAGATAGGCGTAGACAGCAGAATTGTCCCGTACCGTAACGCAGGATGTAATCAAGACAAGGGCGAGCAGTACCAGTGCAATCCGGAACAGCCGTTTTGATTTCATATAAGCTGATTAGCCCCGCACTTTAGAACGTGTGATGACCTTCTTGATTTCAGAATTGTCACCAACCCAGATTTTGCGGTTTGTCTCAACGTCAATAAGCTCGGCATACACATAGTATGTGCGTGTAGATTTTCCGCCGGCAGCATCGACGATTGTCTTTACGGAACCGACGAGCATGAAATCGGCTGCTGTCTCATTTGCCAGGCGCTTTGCAGTTTCTTCGCTTGCCCATTCCTGCTGTTCAACGCGCTCCTCGCGGATTTCTGCACGCTGATCTGCACTTGCTACGAAATCTACCTTACCGCTGTTGATGAGGGCTGCCTCAAACTTCTTTGTCAGGATTGAAGTATCGATATGTTCATCACTGTCATTTGAGAATGTTCCGACAATGACGACCGGGAATTTCTTGTTTTCCTTGATGTAACTGGATATGGCAGGAGCTTCAACACAATCAGTTACAAGTGAGTCTGCCACAATACGGACATCGGTGTCGTTCCAGTAACCGCTTAAATCCATTTCGGTGTCGGCACTTACACGGTCAACACGTGTAGATGTGGTTGCACAGCCTGTAAGGCAGAGAACTGCCACAGCAATAAGGACAAGTAATGTCTTCTTCATCAGATAACCTCTCTTCTCTATTTCATTAAGTATGCTAATACTTTAGCATCATTTATCATATTTTCAAGGATGCAGTACTCATTCGGCTGATGAGCTGTTTCATCCAATGTACCCCAGACAGCTGCGTTAAAGCCGTGAATGCGGAGTTCTGCACCGACTGTTCCACCGCCGATACCAATCGGATACGCTTTTCTGCCGGATACAGCAGCAATTGCCTCTGTCAGTTTCTGTACGACAGGAGCATCTTTCGGTGTGGCAGGAGACTCTACAGCCTGCTCTTCAGTCCACGTAATCTTAACCTTGTACTCAGCTTCAACCTCATCCATGATGCGGCGCACTTCCTTACGTACGTCATCAAGTTTGTAGCACGGCAGAATGCGGCAGTCCATGTAGAAAATATCTTCACCGGGAATTGTATTCACGTTCGGTACGTTCGGCTCTTTCTTCGTCGGCTGGAATGTCGAGTAATCGGGTGCGAAAAGAGGATCTCTCTTCGTGAAAGTTTTTTCCATGGCGTTCAGTCTGACGGCAAGTGCGCAGTTTGCAAGGAATGCGTTTGCGCCTTCATCAGGACGAGAGCCGTGACTCTGTCTGCCGATTGTGCGGATTTTGAGCCACATAAGGTTCTTTTCTGCGACTTCAATCGTTTCACCCTTTGAGTCCCCGCCATCCGGAATTATGATGAGATCGTCTTTACGGAAAAGATTGTAATTCTTCAGCAGGTAAATAATGCCATATGCGGAACCGACTTCCTCATCAGCTACGAACAGCAGCTTAACGGTATGTGACGGCTTTACGCCATTTCTCAGGAATGCGAGCGCGGCAAAAACGCCGGACACGAGTCCCTGCTGATTGTCTTCAACTCCGCGACCGTACAGGCGGCCGTTCTTTTCGACTACCTTCCACGGGTCTGTCTGCCACAGGGAAAGTTCGCCGGTTGGAACAACATCCATGTGAGCCATTACCCACACGGAATAATCGTCGCTCTGGCCATCAATCGTCGCGACAAGATTCGGGCGGATGCCGCTTTCTACACGGGAATCCGGTGCATCAAAACGCTCAAGTTTCGTAATGCCGTTTGCTGTAAGCCAGGATTCAAGCTTTTTACACTTTTCAAGCTCGCCCTGACCACCACTTTCCGGTGCAAGAGCCTGAACTGAAGTAAGCAGTGTTTCAAGCTCAATCATTTCCTTACGAGATGCTTCGATAGTAGATGACAGTGTTTCAAACAGTTCCATTGTAAATCCGCCTCTATTCCTTAATTGAACACCCGGAAAGGTGCAAAGTGATACCGGCTTCTGACCGGAATCATTCTTTTTTCCGGATTTGAGTATATCTCTTTTTTCAGGAGCTTACAACGATTCAAGCAGGGCAGACACTTCTTCCCAGTCAGCTGTTGCCTTTTCAATTGCAGCTGCAGTCTGCTCAATTTCTGCCTGTACCTTCCGGCTTTTTGCACCATCACTGTACACGGCAGGCTGCGCGAGTTGTGCTTCAAGTTCAGCCTTTCTGTCTTCCAGCGTGCTTATTTCTTCAAGCAGACGTTCTTCTTCTTTTTCAAGTTTTCGACGCTCGCCTTTCTGCTTTTTCTGCTCTTCCCACGAAAGAGCCCCCTGTGACTGTTCCGTTTTTGCAGGTTCGCCAGCTGCTTTTGTAACGCCAGGTGCAGGCACAGTATCTAAGGCAGCAGAGGCTTCCTTTTCAAGCTGTTCCATGTACCAGTCATAACCGCCAGGGAACTCACGTGAGTGGCACGGCGTCAGTTCAAGAACGCGTGTTGCAAGATTTTCAATGAAGCCGCGGTCATGGGATACGAAAATGACCGTACCGCCAAAGTCACGAAGCGCATCAAGAAGCACGTCCTTTGAATGCATGTCCAGGTGGTTCGTCGGCTCATCAAGGATAAGCAGGTTTACCGGACGGAGCAGCAGGCGCAGCAGTGCAAGACGGCTTTTTTCACCACCGGAGAGCACATCAATTGACTTGTAGACATCGTCACCGCGGAACAGGAACGCGCCGAGCATGTCACGCAGTTTAGGAATCAGCTCAAGCGGCGCATCTGCCTCGAGCATTTCGAGCATGGACATGCTGCCCTTCATGGATTCCGCGTTGTCCTGCGAGAAGTACCCCACGGAAACACCTGCCCCCAGCTTGAATGTGCTGGTGAAGTCGTTGTCCCGGTCAGCAATGATTCGGAGCAGCGTCGTCTTTCCCGCGCCGTTACGTCCTGCAACAACGAGCCTGTCACCGTTTTCCACGACAAGATTCAGGTCGCGCAGTACTTCGTGGTCGCGGATCTCACCCGTCGCGGGGTTCTGTACGCTGTGGTACGTTTTCCCGAGTCCTTCTGTGGTGAGCACAAGACGGCCAGAATGCGGTGCCTCGGGGAATGCGAAATGTATCTTCTTGAGTGTTTCTGGAATTTCAATTTTTTCTGCCAGAATCTTGTCGAGCATCTTCTGGCGTTCCTGAGCCTGCGCGGCTTTTGTCGCCTTGTAACCGAACCGCCGGATGAAGTCTTCCAGTTTATGAATTTCTTCCTGCTGCTGTTCATAGCGGGCCATGAGCGTTTCTAGCTCAACCCGGCGCACTT
>JAZUFS010000149.1:0-4814 GCA_045640805.1 Treponemataceae bacterium | reverse complement strand
GATTTCGAGGCCCTTCTTCATTTCGCGGATCTGTGTCGCGTATGAAGCACCGCCGTACACAGCAGCCATCCGCGGGAACTTGCCGTCAGTAAAAGACTCGACTTCCTTACAGACCTGCATGCACAGTTCGCGGGTCGGCGTAAAAATGAGCGCCTGCGGGTATCCCTTGTCCTCGCGGATTGTCTGCACGAGCGGCAGGCCGAACGCGGCGGTTTTTCCAGTTCCAGTACGAGCTTTTGCAATGATGTTCGCATCCCCGTTCAAAAGACGCGGGATGGCGAGAATCTGGATTGGAGACGGGGTTTCGAAGCCCTTTGCACGAACAGCCTCCAGGGTCTGTTCATCAAGTCCCAGATCCTCAAACGAGATTTCTTCTTCCATGTAAAAATGTCCTTGGGAGATTAATTATTCTTCTCCGTTATGCAGCCTGTCTAAAATTGCCATGACGTCATCAACGATTACCTGCTTCTTATCGCCGTCGTAATCATCGCCAAGTTTTTCAAGGATGGCGTTTCTGAAAGGCTTACACTCTACAGGCTTTCCAAAAGTGTAAATCATCTTGTCGGGCACAACGCGGTCATGAGCCATGTTCTTAGGATCATCCTCAGAAATACGCAGACAGTTGCCGTTGATGGAAACCGGCAGGAACACATCTGTCAGGCGGAGGTATGAGTCAATTTCGCGAACGCCACGCTTTGTGTCAGGTACACCAGGGCGATAGCGTGTTCCTGACGGGAATACCATAATGACCTGTCCGCGGCGGCGGCACTGGTCCAGATAACGCATTGAGGCAAAGTTGATTTTCTTGCTGCGGATTTCCTCTTCTGCACGTTTTGCAGGGTCCTTGATTGCAGCAAGGCTTCTGCTCGGATAAATGATGATGCGGCTGAATGCTTCTGCCCAGGCACTGACCATGGCATTTTCCTCATTCAGCTTCATGCCGGCAATGGCAACCATTCTTTCAGCGAGGTCTTTGCCATCCTCACCACCGTCCTTACGCAGGATGTAATGAAGACCCGGAAGGTCAAAGTTGCTGTAGTGCTCACACAGAACAAGACCGTGCTTGCCACTTCTGACAAGATTCATGAACTCAGCAATGTTCTCACGGCCAACAACGCCTGAACCCGGCAGGAAGTTCTCTTCAAGCATCTTATCGACGACAGGAAGAATTGCGGGATTTGATTCCTGGTAAATATTTGTGTCATCAATCTTGTTCTGAGCGCGGATGACGTTTTTCAGTTCATCTACCAGATAGCCGTATTTTTCATCAAGGCGTGTACCTTCGTCCATATTTCCTCCCGGATTCACTTTTTAACCTTTTATATTTTAACGGATTATATCAATTTGTCAGGGTTAAGGCAATCGAGTTCAGGCAGTACGAAAATACCGTCCTTGCGGATGAGTGTATCGTCAAACCAGATTTCGCCGCCACCGTACTCAGGCCGCATGATGAGCACGAGGTCCCAGTGAAGTGAGGACTTGTTGCCGTTGTCGCAGTCGTCGTATGAATTGCCCGGCGTAAAGTGGATGGATCCTGCAATCTTCTCATCAAAAAGCGTCTCCTTCATCGGCTCAAGGATGTACGGGTTCACGCCGATTGCGAACTCGCCGACATAGCGTGCGCCCTCATCGGCATCGAGCAAGCGGTTTATGCGCTCATTGTCGTTGCTTGTCGCCTTTATGATTTTGCCATCCTTAAACTCAAAGCTGATGTTCTCAAACACGAAACCGCTCTGCAGGCTCGGTGTGTTGTAGGTAATCTTTCCGTTTACGGATTCGCGGACAGGTGCCGTGTACACTTCGCCATCAGGAATGTTCATGACGCCGTCGCACTTGCTGTACCGCCATAGATTTTGTGCATGATGTCAGAATCAATCCTGCTTGGAATGTCTGCAGAATAAAGCAGGCTCTGAATGATTGCAGCATCCTGCTGGGATGCAAGATTCAGGAAATGCTGTTCCTCTTCCCCCTGCTGACAGCGTGCAAAAAAAACTTCCTCAAAATCATGGACAATTGCAAGAGCCGCATCGTAATCCTTTTCCTCATGCTTTTTCACAACTTTTCTCTTCCGGAAGAAAAGGATGCAAAGCATGATTACAACAAGTGCGCCAAACAGCAGCAGCATTGTTTTATCTTCCATTTTTTTCTCTCTCTTGTTTTCTTTTAATATTTCAACGTTTTGTACACATCTCCAGTTTCAAGTTCACACAAACTGATGCTGCGCACATCCGTATCGATGACAGAGTATCCCGCTTTTGAGCCGCCTTTTGGAAGTGACACAGAACCCGGGTTCAGATAAACGCGCTCGTCCCTCTTTTCAAGCACTGCGACATGCGTGTGCCCCGAAATGACGATGCTGCCTTCCAGGCACCATGACGCAATCTGCTCTTCTGAAAGCACGTGACCGTGGTGCATGAAGATCGAAGTGCCATCTTCCAGAATCTGGCGCGTGTATGGTGCGAGCATAGGGAAGCCGAGAAGCATCTGGTCGACCTCGCTGTCGCAGTTTCCGCGGATGCCGATTATGCGGCCTTTGTGTGCGTTCAGCAGTTCTGCAGTTGCAGGGCCGTCATAGCCTTCATGCACACCGTTCCGCGGGCCGTGGTACATGTAGTCTCCCGCTATGAGGAGCACGTCTGCTTTTGTTGCATCGAACGCAGCAAGTGCTTTTTTCAGGGCAGCCGGATAGCCGTGAATGTCAGAAATAACAAACAGTTTCATGATGGCAGTATAGCATATCAGAACGAGAATTCGTCCTCATTATTTCTTTCCATAAACATTTCAGCATCTTCGTGACCGTATTTTTTTGACATCTCGCTGAAAGTTCCCGGAGTATGACTGGCTGGCTCAGTTTTCCCAGAGATTTTGTTTTTCTTTGTTCCAGCAGTATTTGAATACTGCCGGCGCATCATCGCGTAGTATTCTGAATCTTCCATTATCAGCAATATCCTTTGTTAGAGCAGACGGACTCGAAGTTTGCACATCACTCAATTTAAAAACAAAAAGATCCCGAAATTTACTTCGAGATCCTTTCAAGTGGAGTAGAACGGACTCGAACCGTCTACCTACAGATTGCGAACCTGTCGCTCTACCAGGTGAGCTACTACCCCGTAATTACATGTCATGATGATATAAGGCAGATAGAAAAGTGTCAAGCGAACGTCTTTGAATATTGATTTTTGACAGAACTTAAACGATAATAGAAGTATGGCAGGAGAGAATTTTTTCCAAAAATTTTTCGCATCGCTTTTTCATTCCAACGATGCCGAAGCTGAAAAAAAACGGCAGCTCAAAAATATTGCCAAGGTTCTCAGCAAACAGAGATACAAGTTCTATAAGTCTCAGTCACGTCAGGTTCTTCCAGGTTATGCTTCCTTTATTTATGACATTTACAAGCTGGTTGGTCCGCTTCAAGTAATGTTCAGTGGAATTAAAAACCCGAACACATACAAGAACTGGATTATCACATCCATCCTTACTCCCGAACAGCATGCGCTTTACGATGAACTTTCAGAAGAAACCATCGTTGAAGCAGCGAAACAGCAGGAATTGAGCGTTGTAGTCGCTGACATCAAAAAGAAACTGTCTATCTTTACGGCATCTTTCACACAGGAAATTGTCGATGCAATTGATGAAACGTATGGAACGCTCATGCTCCTTCAGTCTTTCAGCAGCTATGACTATTACTTTACGCTGAAGAAATTCTGTTCCAGCATCCGTGAAAACGATTTCAACTCAAATCCTAAATTTGAAGCAGTTGATGGCGAATACTTATCTGATGACGTAAAAGATTTTGCCATTCTTTTCGCATCACTACCGTTGGACGCACAATCCTGGGCAACAGTATTCTCAATCATTCAGGAACATAAGGGATTTGATCCTGTCCCACAGAATCAGTGGAACAAGCTTCTTGCCAAGTTCCGTGACATAAAGACAAACAACATCATCGACATGATGATTCAGCTCATGACAGATAATCCTTCCTATGTAACACAGTACAGGGAACGCAGCGAGCATGTTGCAGACGCTTTTGTCGATAAACTCCGCACCGACACAGACAACATCCTCAAGAAACTGCAGACAGAACAGAGTACTTCAAAGAACAATAATCTGCTCAACCAGATTTTTGGCACAACAGAAGTGTCACGCCTGAAAAACTATACTGACGTAGGAAATGAGATTTTCGCAAAACGGAATCTGCCCGGCTACGTTCTCTACAAACCACTGAATTACCTTAAGGCATTCCTGCTCGATTACGTTAAGAAGGATGTAAGGGAATTCTGCGAACTGGTACTTGTCCGCGGTAAGTGGATTGCTACCCCGCAAGCTGCCCAGATGTCAGATGCCTACAATAACATTCTTGGCGTTTCAGATAAAATCACAGCATTTGATGACACTCTGTCTGACAGCAGCGAGTTATACACGAAACTTAAATCATATTCCATAAGAGCTGACAGGGATATTGAAGCCCGCAGAGTTACACAGACACTGCTCAATGACGTCAATAACGAAGCAAAAGAGCTTATCGTAAAGGCAACACAGCAGATTGTTACAATCGGAAAATATACAAAGGCACTTCTTGAGGATTACGAAAAGCCGACAAAGGAACTGCTCATGAACTGGAAAGAACTTGAGCATTTCTCTGACGGTTCAATCAAAACCCAGGGCATGGAGCTGTATAAAAAGCTCTATCTGTTCGTCCAGCTCATGCAGATGAATCTGAAAAGTCCGACAGGAAATTAATCCGGTCAGGACAAAAAAAAGCCGCCCGAACAGGACGGCTTTTTTATTGCCATTGTGGCTTAGAATACCAG
>JAZUFS010000148.1:0-3611 GCA_045640805.1 Treponemataceae bacterium | reverse complement strand
AGCTTTATTTTCTGATGACAACCAGGTGCCGCTCGTGGTCTTCCAGGAACGGCACGGTCAGTTTTATTTTCTCGTAGCCGTTGATGAACGGTTTGATTTCTTCCATTTCAGCAAGTATCTTCTCTTCGCGTGCCTTGTAGGCTGCGAGCGCGCCGCCCTTTTTCAACATGCGGAAAAGCAACGTGATTATCTTCTTGTCAAACGGATGGAAGGCACGGAACACTTCAAGGTCAAAACTTTCAGGAGCAACCGCATCGGCGGCGGTACATGCCACGGTGACGTTGGTGAGCCCCAGCTTTTTCACGACGCTTTCAAGAAAGACGCACCGCTTGTCCATGCGCTCAACAAGCGTGAAATGCTGATTCGGGAACGCAATTGCGAGCGGAATGCCGGGACAGCCGCCGCCTGAGCCGATGTCTGCAATGCTGAGCGAGCGGCCTTCGATAAGCGAAGTCAGTGCCGGAACTGCCACGAGGCTGTCGAGGATGTGGTTCACGGCAAGCTCATCCGCGTTCTCAGCTTTCATCAGATTGTAGCCCTTGTTGAATTCGAGTACTTCTTGAATGTAGGCTTCAAGCTTATCCACCTGTGAGTCTGTAAAAGTAAGGCCGAGTTTATCTAATCCCTGAATCAGTTTTTCCGTCATGTGCGTATCCTGCGTTCACTATAGCATAAAGACGGGTGATGTTGAAGTTGGTGCCAGACTATTGCCACTGATTGTGCTTAATGTGATAATCCTGGTATGTTATAAATAAGAGAGAGTTTATCTTTATGAAAAAGTTTTTGACTGCATTGTGCCTTTTGCTGGCACTCATCCTCTGTGTGTGCGGATGTACACGGAAAGAAGTTGCATCCCTCGTTACGCCAACGCCGGATGAGCTTTACTATGACATTGAGCGCATCAAGATTGATTTGAGCACATCTTCGTGCAAGGACCTTTACGACCCTGCGCCGTTTGAGGAACTGCAGGCGGATGTTCTTGCGGGAAACGTGAGCCGCATTGACTGCATCTACCGCATTCAGAGCATTCTGAGCAGCTACAATATCATCCACCTGTCACTGTCTCCGGAAAGTCTTGATCCCGAATACTATGACGGCGTTCTTCCGTTCATTTTCAACTGCTATGGAAACGAGTATTTCGTGAATTATGTGGATGCATGGCATGTCCGGCTTCTCGGCTGGAAGCTTGTAGAAATTGGTGGCGTGTCTCCAAAGCAGGCGGCGGAACGGCTGGCAGCATTCGAGTCGTACGAGACTCCTACTGGTGCAAAATATGTTCTGGCAAACCATCTGAATAAAAGCACGCTGAAGCAGGCGGGTCTTCTTGATAAGAGGGGAAGATGTCATCTCATCCTGGAAAATGAGGAGGGTAAACAGAAAAGCGTCGTCTGCAAGCTTAAGAAACCGGAAAAGATATCCTTTGTTCAGGCGCAGGTAACGAATCTCAATTACAGGATTGATGCCGGCTGCCCCAGTTACTACCTGACCCGTTCTCCTGAGAACAGGACGGTGTATGTACACTTTACTGAAGTCAGGGCAAATGCTGATTTTTCTGTCTGGTCGTTTATTGACTGCCTGCTTGCTGAACTTGAGGCTGGCTCATACGACACCATCGTGTGGGATGTGCGCAACAATCCTGGTGGGGAGATTGATTTCATAGATAACTTACGGAAAGCGCTTTGGGACAATCAGGAGACGTTCCGCCAGTATAATCTTGCCGTTGCCATAAACGGGCGGACGTATTCGGCTGCAACCATGTTCCTGGACAGATACCTGTCCTTATTCCCTGAGGCAGTCCTTTTCGGCGAGGAAACAGGGCAGGCGGTGTTTAACTACACGGCAGTCCGCCCGTATCTGCTTCAGAAGCTGAACTGTACGTTCGTGTATCCGGCCCAGACTGATGAAAGTCCTGTCCTTAAAACAAAGACTACTGACGTTCACCGCGGAACAATGCCCGATGTTGAGGTGATGGAGTCTTTCCCTGTGTTCCGCTCGGGCGGAGATACCGTTTACAAAGCGATAGATGCGTATTTTCATGATATACTGTAATCATTCTGAAATTGGAGGATACGATTATGAAACCATCTGCAGCACTTGATCTGCTTTCAAAATACGTTAAGGGAGAAACGCTGCTCCGCCACTGCAAGACAGTCGGCGTTGCCATGCGCTATTTTGCTGAAAAGTACGGCGAGGACCCGGACTACTGGGAGAGCGCCGGCATCCTGCATGACATTGACTTTGAGAAAGATTCCGACAGACATTGCATTGCCTGTGTGGACATCTTCAACGCTGAAAAGGCAAACTACCCGGAAATCGACGATGCGCTCATCCACGCCGTCCAGTCACACGGATACGGTCTTTGTAACGACGTGAAGCCTGAACACAAAATGGAGAAGGTCCTGTTCACGGTGGATGAGCTTACCGGCCTTATCTTCGCCTGCGCCATGGCCCGTCCGTCAAAGTCAGTCATGGATATGGAACTTAAGTCAGTTACCAAGAAGTTCAAGGACAAGGCGTTTGCCGCAGGCTGCAGCCGTGACGTCATCCGCCAGGGCGCTGAGATGATGGGCGTTGAGCTTAACGAAGTCATTCAGGACTGCATCCTCGCCATGCGTTCAAAGCACGAAGAAATCGGCGTGTGAGTGCATCCGGCCGGTTTTCTGATGAAAGCGTCATTTTCTGAGAAAAGTCTTGAGCGCCACATTCCAAGTCTTGTAACCCTGTGGAAGCAGAAGGAAGGTGGTGCATCTCTTTCAGATAAAGAATACAAGTCAGTTTCTTCATCTCTTCTGTCGCTGCAGCGCGGCCTTACCGGAAAACGTGATTTAATCGGCGTCAACTACATGGAAGACAATGCGTATCTCGGCGCGTATCTCCTGTACTACTGGCCGGTCTCGTATCTGCAGGTAAGCTACGCCGCGCTGAGTGTGCGCTCTGAGATTGCTGCCTTGTGCGAGGTTGCCGCGCGTGAAAGCCGTCCCGTGCGCATCCTTGACCTGGGCTCTGGTCCGGGGCCTGCGTGCGCCGCCGTGACGGACGTCTGCCTGGATGCGCTCGCATCGTGTGAACCAGGGGACGGTTCTCCAGTACAAGCACGTGAACAAGGGGACGGTTCTCTGGTGCAGAAAGCCCGCGCCGTCAGCGTGACGCTGCTCGATCAGAGCGAGAAGTCGCTTTCCCGCGCACGCCGGCTTTTCGAGCGCGATTTCCCCGGCGTTCAGGTCACGATGTCCGTCTGCGACTTTGAGCGCGGCGGGCTTGATGCAGCCGCCGTCTATGACATCATCGTGATGAGCCACGCGCTGAACGAGCTTTGGAAAGAGGAGGCCGGCTTCCTTGAAAAACGCGCCGACTTCCTTGAAAAATGCCTTGGCGTGCTGAACCCGGGCGGCTTCATGCTTGTGTGTGAGCCGGCGCTTCTAGAAACGAGCCGCAATCTGCTTTCTGTGCGCGACCTCATGCTTGAGCGCGGTTATGACGTGAAAGCCCCGTGCGCTTCCTGCAGGGATGCTTCCGGCGCTTTCAAATGTCCCGCGATTCTGGCAGGCGAAAACCAGACCTGCCACGGCGAAGTCGCCTGGACTCCCTGCGAGCCAGTTGCCGGAATTGCC
>JAZUFS010000147.1:0-5368 GCA_045640805.1 Treponemataceae bacterium | reverse complement strand
TATTTACAGGACATATCAACCAGGAAGGTAACGGGAATTTCTGGGCACAGCAGAATCCTGAAGGCAATACATACTTCTACGTATTTACTCCAGACGAACAGGGTGTCTACCAGATAGGTCTTGCTGACGAAAACGGTGTGTGGATTCAGGCAAACGCTTTTGTTGCAGTATTTGGAGAAAATGGAGAAATGAAGCAGGTCAGCATAGATTACGTGGCAAACAAGCCCCAGGTAAAACTTCACCTGTCAGATGCTGAAATCTACTACATTGTTGCCGGCTGGGCAAAGGACATGTATTCAGGCACTGACACCTGGCTTCAGATTGCTGAGTCACGTTAGGCCTGTACACAAACAGATAAGACATGAAACGCTATACGTCAGATCTAACATTCGACGAATGGGTGAAATCAGTCTCAGGGAAAGAACCTCCGCTCTTGTGCGGTCTTGATGAAGCAGGACGCGGGCCGCTGGCAGGCCCTGTCGTGGCAGGTGCAGTCATCCTGCCGGATGATTTCCCGTTTGAAATACTGAACGACTCAAAAAAGCTCACTGAAAAGAAGCGTATTCTTGCAGAACCGGTAATCCTGGAAAAAGCAATTGCGTACGGCATAGGTGAGGTGAGCCACACCGAAATTGATGAAATCAACATACTGAATGCGAGCCTTCTTGCCATGAAACGTGCTTTTGAGGCAATGATCAAAATGCTGCTGGAACGTGGCGCTTATACCGGTAATATGCGTACGGAAGGCCAGCTGTTTGAAACAAATGCCATCCTGATTAATGATCGCGCGATTGCTGCCATTGCAGATGGTATTTATATCCCTGAAATAGATAATCCGTGTCGTGCTGAAGTGAAAGCAGATGCACGTTTCCAGTGTGTCATGGCTGCATCCATTCTTGCGAAGAACCACAGGGACAGAATCATGTGCGATTATGCAAAATTGTATCCGGGGTACGGATATGAAAAGCATAAGGGATATCCGTGTCCGGAACATAAAGAAGCCTGCCGCCGTCTTGGACCGAGCCCTATTCAGCGGCTGACATTCAGGTATTAAAGGGCACAGCGGATAAAGCAAAAACTGTCAGGGCATAAAAAAAGACCGGAATAACCGGTCTTTTTTGTTGGCTTTTAAGTCTTATTCAGTCTTTTCAGAATCAGCTTTTGGAGTGCGCTTTGAAGTAACGTGCACAACCTTTCCTGTTCTCTTTATGCCATCATCCTGACGTGCAGAAGCGTCTCCGTCTTTCTTGTTGCGGTAGACTTTCTTCTTTCCATCAGCTGCAGGCTTTCCACCAAACTTAGCGGCCTTTGCAGCTTTCTTCTCAGCCTGCTTTTTCTGGCGTTCCTTTCTATCCTTATCGATAAATGAAAGCGATTCGTCCATTCCCTTGAAGAACTTCTGCATATCATCTGCAAAAATTACGATTGCATGGCGGTCAAAGTCCTCGCCGTTCTTACTCTTGCTTTCCACAACCTGAAGGAAAACATCGCCTGTGCGGTTTTCTTTGACGTTGAAAAAGTATGATCTGTTATCAAGTGTAACCTGTGTTGTAAAAAGCTCGCCTCGTATACCCATAAATATACCCGTCCTTATGTATGTCTGTTTGCAAAACCTACCATATTTTGCGGTTCATTGCAAGAGAGTGTCTGATTGAACTTATTTCTGGCATGAATTGTCAGCGGCGGCAATCATGTCGGTGTGCCACTGAAGGAGGGCAGCTTCCATTTCAGGCCGCGCACCCTTGACGTCGCACATGACGCGGAAGACTGGCTCTGTGCCGGAACCACGCATCCAGATGAATGCAGCTGGCGCGCCGTATGCGTCCAGCAGTTTGATCTTCAGACCGCCTTTCTGCGAGATGCTGAAATCGCTGACATCGGCAGTTTCTTTCGTGCCATTATTACATACGGCAGTCCATCCGGTTATGCCATATTTTTTCTTGAGTTCGTCTGATTTTGCGTCCCATTCCGCGGTGAAAACACGTTGATATGCGGCTTTAAGTGCGGCGTGGTCCATCGTGTGGATATGCAGTACTGCGCGTGGCTCAGAAACGCCGGTCGTAGTGTATACAGGCAGTGTTGCCATGACATCTGCCAGCGTGAAATCTGCCTTATATGAGGCTTCCTGTCCGGAAAGCGTACACCACAGGTGGAAAAGGCCTTTACGGACAGTTCCATCATTTTCAGTGATATCGCGCAGTACGAGCAGCTTAATGAGCGCGAACAGACTGTTGATCGGGTCGCGCACCGCCGCCGGATGAGTGATGTTGCCGCCGTTAGATCCCTCGCCGAGAATGCGTACGGTATAGCCTTCCTTACGGAGTTCGCGTGCACGGTTGACGACATTTGCCTCGCCAACTTCTGCGCGTGAAACACGTGCGCCGAAAGCGGCTGCAATTTCTTCAATTCTCATTGATGTCGGGTCATTTACTGAAACGGCAAGTTTTTCAGGTGCAGTTCCGCCGTTTTTCCATGTCATGAAAGCGAGTTCGGCCATCACTGAAAGTGCGAACACTTCCTGCGCCTTAAGAACTTCCGGTGTGCCTGTCTTTTCGTTCCAGAAGACGATGTTTCCACGGTCTCCGTCGCAGTCAGGCATGTACCCGAGTGCAATTTCAGGATGCTTCTTGTGAAGCTTTTCCATTTCACGAGCTACGTGAACGAGGTTTTCCGGTTCAGGAATGATTGCGTGTACTATCTGTCCTGGTTTGTCATTTATTGCAAAGTAACTTATGCCGTTTTCTTTGAATACGTTCTTATCAATACTGAGTGTGCGTGCACTTCCGTTGAAATCGCACACAACTCCGAGCGGTTTTTCCTTGACGCTTTTACGTATTGTCTCAAAAAGCGGGCGCTGTGCTTCGTCATCTTCTTCGTCAGAGATAACTAATGATGTAAACGCTTTGTACGCGTCTATGGCCCTCTTTTTTGCGTCTGAAGAGGTGTTGTACACGTTCTCTACTGCTGTTTTGTCAGCACTGTCAGTAAGTTCCTGTGCTTTTGCAGCTGCATCACGCTTGTCACACCGTTCGCGGAAATCTGCTGCCAGTTTGTTGGCGACAGGACCCGGGAGAACACCGCCGTCATTGAGGCCGAACTTAACGCCATTATGTCCGACGGGATTATGGCTTGCAGAGATGTAGACAAAGCCATCCACCTTGTGTGAGTACGCCATGATTTCAGGTGCTGCCGTAATCCCCAGGTATTCTACGGAAAGCCCCTTTGCGAGCAAAACAGGAATCATCTGGTCAGCAATTGCAGGACCTGTAGGACGTGCGTCTGTACCTACTGCAATTACCGGCTTGTCACTGCCTGTTCCCCATGTGCCAAGTCCCGCAATCGATGCAAGGGATGCTGCTTCTTTGAGGGAAAGAATGTAATCCGCATAGACAGCAGCCATTATCTGTGAGAATGTCTTATGATTTGTGTCGATTTCAGTTGATTTATCTTCTTCATTGCCTGATGCGGCGAAAACTCCGCGCCATCCGGAAGCAGAAAGGATGAGGCTTGATGTATCCATAGTATGACCACCTTAAAAAGTGCAATTAAAAAGCGCCCAGCAACAAAATGCATAAGGCGCTGTCATGGAGGTGGGGGGAGTTGAACCCCCGTCCGAATGTGAGGACCAGGAACATCTACAGGTTTAGTAATGCGAGGTGGTTGTCGGGAAACGGTAGCAGCATTACAAGCGTCGTCTCCGTATTCCGGTAAAGAGTCCCTTTCATGAACCGGATATCATGAAAAGCAAGCCCTGATCAGTAACAGGATTTCAGACCGCACAGAGCGGAGCGGAGTGAATCCCGGAAGTTACGCAGCGAGTGCGTATTCTTCTTCGTAATCGTCTTCTTTCTTGGCGATTATAGGTTTTGTCTGTTCAGAGGACAGGCGGCCTCACCTGCAGTTCAAGACCACGATCACACCCGTCGAAACCGGTGCACCCCCGTGGAAACATGGTATACAGATACCATTCGTTCTTTATGAATATAGCCTAAAAAGATTAAAACGGCAAGGAGAGTTGATGGTATGGATTTCGTGTAATCAGGAATCGTAGCGGTATTTGAGTGCCGCAAGACGGATTCCTGAAAGAATGCCGATGACAATCAGAAGGATGGAGATAATATCCATGAAACCATGGAATATCGGTGTAATGATTTCTTTCTTACTGAGGATGCCGCTTGCGATAGAAAAGATGATACCGAGTGGAAGCTGCAGGAGCCAGATGCGCGTGTTATGCATTTTCTGAGAAATGACGGCCTTGTTTTTTTCTGTAGACGCGGTGAAAAAAGAAGCTATCTTATCAAAGATCTTTCTGAAAAAGCCGGGATTCCTGTACTTTTCAAGCAGTGTATATCCTGCAAGCAGCTCCTCTTCAGTAAAGTCGTGACGCTGAATGTTCTCCTCAAGTTCAATCTCCAGCTGGCTTATCTTGTCGGCAATTTCAAGCACCTGCGCGTTGATTGTCGTCCATCCGAGCTGTTTTGCCGCTTCAAGACGCCGTTCACCAGCTACAAGTTCATATTTTGAGTTCAGCGTTATCGGGTTAAGGAGGCCATACGTACGAAGGCTTGTCTTAAGGGATTCAAGATCGCCAAGGTCTTTTCTGACCCTGCGCTTTACTTTTATGTCACTGATATTTACAAGCACAGTATCCTCCTTATAGTGATGATCTTATTATAAAGATACAGCGTATCGTCAATTAGTCAAGCAGATAATTGTACGTCGGCAGACCGTCTTCTTCTTCACCTACTGCCGTGAAAGTAGATGAGCCGGACTTCTGCGTACCCGAAGATGATGTCCTGCTGCCAGATGTTCCGCTGCGGCCTGTTGTCCTGCTGCCGGAACTGCCGGTGCGTCCTGATGCCGTGGAACTTCCGTCTGAAACGTAATCCGCGTCAAGGAATGACAGGTCAAGAATGAGTTCCGGAGCACTCGGCTCCTCGTACACATATCCTGCCTGCAGCAGTTCGCTTCCAAGACGTTCCTGTCCTATGGCGGCTGCTGTTACACGGTTGGTATGGAACTCGCAAAACGATGTCGGTTCAGTACCTTCAAGGAATACTTTACGTGAAATATGTGAACCGCATTCATCTGTCGGGAGCATGCCTGATACAGAGCAGACCGTTGCCTCGACAAGTCCTGTGCGTGGTTTAGTGTATGTCTTGTAAGGAAGTCCCTGGTGAATCTCACTCATGTAATCACCCCATGCAACACCGGCAAGTGTTGCACCGGTAAGTTCGAGACCCAGCGTCTGTCCTTTCTTGTCAAAACCGAACCAGAAGGCGGCAGTGTAATACGGCGAGAATCCGACCGTCCATGCGTCTGCCCAGTTCTGGGTTGTACCGGTCTTTCCGGCCATAGGCATGGTAAA
>JAZUFS010000146.1:0-9228 GCA_045640805.1 Treponemataceae bacterium | reverse complement strand
AGATGCTCCCCCCCCCCCTCCGTCACGGATTATCTGCGCCGATATCGGAACTCCGTTTCTGTTGTATTCAAGGACCTGCCTGTATATCGGTAAGCATAAAACCATGCATGGTTTTATGCTTACTGTAAGGGCATGTGTCTGCAGTTTTGCATGCTTTGCGTGGAAGGGCATAAAAAAACTGCCATGGATGGCAGTTTTTTTATGTAAGCGTATGTAGCTTTTAACAGCGGGGCAAGAAACCGTAGTGCTCCTGCACAACGATTTCTTGCGAGTAATTTTTGTCATGGATGACAAAAATTACTCAGCGCGCAGTGTCGTGTTCTTGACGATGACGTCGTGGGCTGAACCTTCGGCGATAGATGCCTGTGATACAAGCGTAATCTTTGCCTTCTGCTGCAGCTCCGGAATTGTCATGGCACCGCAGTTGCACATTGTGTGGCGGATCTTGCTCATACTCATTGTGACGTTGTCATGCAGGCTTCCTGCGTATGGAACGTATGAGTCAACGCCTTCCTCGAAGCTGGGCTTTGAGGCGCCGCCCATATCGTAGCGCTGCCAGTTTCGGGCGCGGTTTGAACCTTCACCCCAGTATTCCTTGACGTAGTTGCCGTTTACGATCAGCTTGTTTGTCGGGCTTTCATCGAAACGTGCGAAGTAGCGGCCCAGCATGACGAAGTCGGCGCCCATAGCGAGTGCGAGTGTCATGTGGTAGTCGTGAACGATACCTCCGTCTGAGCAGATCGGGATGTAGATGCCTGTTCTCTCATAGTACTCATCGCGTGCCTTTGCAACTTCGATTGTTGCTGTAGCCTGGCCGCGTCCAATTCCCTTCTGTTCGCGTGTAATACAGATTGAACCACCGCCGATACCGATCTTTACGAAGTCTGCACCAGCTTCAGCCAGGAACAGGAAGCCTTCGCGGTCAACGACGTTACCTGCACCAACCTTTACCTTGTCGCCCCACTTGCCGTGGATATCCTGCAGTGCGCGGCGCTGCCATTCAGTAAATCCTTCTGATGAGTCAAGACAGAGTACGTCGACGCCTGCATCGAGAAGAGCTGGTACGCGGTCCATGTAATCGCGTGTGTTGATTCCGGCACCGACAATGTAGCGCTGCTTTGAATCGAGCAGTTCAAGCGGATGTTCTTCATGGCTTGCGTAGTCCTTGCGGAATACCATGTATTTCAGGTTGCCCTTCTTGTCGATGATTGGCAGTGAATTGAGCTTGTTGTTATAGATGACGTCGCTTGCCTCAGCGAGTGTAATGCCATCCTCGCCGGTAACAAGGTCGGCGAACGGTGTCATGAAATCCTTTACCTTAAGAGCATTAAGGTCGCGGTCCAGGCGGAAGTCGCGGCTTGTGATGATACCTTCAAGCTTTCCGTTTGGAGTACCGTCTGCAGTTACAGCGACTGTTGAGTGTCCTGTCTTTACCTTCAGGTCAATGACAGCCTGAAGAGGATCATCCGGCTTTACGTTTGAGTCAGATGTAACAAAGCCTGCCTTGTATCCCTTTACGCGGGCGACCATAGCGGCCTGATTTTCAATTGTCTGTGAACCATAAATGAAGGAAATACCGCCTTCCTTAGCAAGGGCGATAGCCATCTTGTCATCGGAAACTGACTGCATGACAGCTGAAACAAGAGGGATGTTCATTGTCAGGGCAGGTTTTTCGCCCTTCTTGAACTTAACAACCGGCGTAACGAGGTTTACATTCGCCGGAATGCAATCAGCTGATGTGTAACCGGGTACCAGCAGGTACTCGCGAAATGTGTGGGACGGTTCCTCAAAAAAATACGCCATAAAATTGTTCTCCTCAGACCCTGTTTTTCAGGGCTTTTTAATGGCACAGGAGTACTTTTTCATCTCCTGTAAGTGTAAATTGAAAAAATATATTAACGAGCATTCTATCACAAGAGAGATAACACTGCAATATAGAATTTGAATATTTAATTCTTTATCAGATGAATAATTCTGTTACTTTTGCCTTGAACTTGTTTCCGCGGTCGAATTCGTTGTCAAACATACCGAACGACGTAGCTCCCGGTGAGAATACTACATTGAGCGGATGTGCTTCATCGGACTGCTGAGCGGCATCAATTTCAAGTGCGGCCTTAAGTGCAGGCTCATCAGTTTTGTCAGCCGTGAGAACATCTGCCTTGAACGCGTTGAGCATATCATCCAGACTGGCATACGGCCCGTTCCAGCTGATTCCGCGCTGCTCCAGCTCCGGCAGTAACTTGTCCGTGCCGCTTCCTGCAAGCAGATAAATGGCACATGCTTCTCCAGCCGCGTCTGCAAACGGCGTGAACTCAAGTCCCTTGTCAGTACCTCCGGCAAGCAGTACCGGCGCGTCCCTGAACGACCGGATTGCTGCTGCAACGGCATCTGGGACAGTCGCCGCGCTATCATTGTAAAAGCGCACTTCCCTTGGCTGCATGTCTGTCTTGCCGGCACTTTCTGCCGTTGACGGCACCTGCCACGAATGGAAATATTCCAGCCGGTGCTCAATTCCAGGATACACTGCCAGGATATCCTGTGCTTTTGCAGCCGGAACACCCATAAGGGTCATGACGATGGCGGCATTTGTAAGATTCTGCTTCATATGTTCGCCGGGAACAACAGCCTCTGTTATGCGGACCGGCATATCCGCTGTATCGCCGTACCAGACAACGTTCGCCTTTGTCTCTTTTGCGAACGTCTCTCCCCACGGATCATCTTTCATGCAGAGTGTGTAATCCTCAGGGCCCTGATCTGCGTAAATCAGCTTCTTGTCGTTCACGTAGGCTTCCATTTCGTGGTACCAGTTCTGATGGTCCGGTACAATCTTCGTAAGTACCGTGATGTGCGGTTTCAGTACGCCACGTCCCTTCAGATCGGCGAGCTGCCAGCTTGAAAGTTCAAGCACGACAGGGGTTTTCTCTGTAGTTTTTTCCAGGAAGGTGAGTGGACTTACCGTAATATTGCCACCCAGATATGCCTCAAACCCGGCCTGACACAGTCCATAGTGAATGGCGCTTACCGTAGAAGATTTTCCCTTACTGCCGGTTACTGCTATCACCGGTGCTTTCGTGAGGCTCAAGAATACGGATATATCAGTCTCAATGACTTTTGCTGCGGCAAGAAACTGATTTCCCTCATACTTTACTCCCGGGTTCTTAATGACGACGTCAGCATTCTCAAAATCAGCAAGTTCGTGCTTGCCGAGAACGAACCGGGTACGGCTTAAATCGAGTGAAGAATCCTCGCGAAGGGATGCAAGAGTAGGGGCAAGCTTGTCCTCGCTTTTCATGTCTGTGACAGTGACATAGGCGCCATAGCGCGCAAAAAAACGGACGCAGGCTTCTCCTCCGCCATTCAGTCCCAGTCCCATGATGGTAATTTTCTTGTCTTTTATGTCAGCAAGGCTCTTAAAAAAACACCCCGCCGGATATGAATGCGTGTTCGTGTACATACTGACAGTATATCATCTAAACGAAAGCATATACAGTGTTTATGCGTGAGGTCTGTCGCCCTGCTCGCGGTGGAATGCCTGCTTCTTTTCGTACATGAGTGCATCGACCTGCTCGACAGCCTCTTCAAGTGTCAGTTCAGAATCCGCCGGGAACGTCATTGTTCCGACACTGCAGGTAAGATTGTACGGCAGCTTCATTGTGGATGTTTTCTTTGTGAGCGTTTCGGTAATCTGTGAGCAGTAATCCTCGTTATTGTAGCCCTTGGTATTTCCGACAACCAGGAATTCGTCTCCACCATAACGGACGCACATCCAGCTTCTTGGAACTACCTGCATGACAGATGCTGCAACGGTCTTTACTGCGAGGTCACCATGCAGATGACCGAATTTGTCGTTGATTGTCTTCATGGAGTTGATGTCTATGAAGAACAGGATGGTAGGAATTCCGTTTTTCTTGTTCTGTGCATAAAACGGCTTGGCCAGTTTATCAAGTCCGACACGATTCAACATGCCTGACAGTGCGTCCTGAGTAGAAAGTTTCAGGAATTGCTGGCTCATCTGCTTGTACATGTTCTTTTTTCTGAAACGTTCTATGTTTGTACCTACGGTGCGTGTCCATGTATACGCGTAATTATTGTTCAGGATGTTAAGGTTGTCCTTTGTGACAAAATAGCCGTGTACATACGAGTGGTTGAAGATAGGGAAGAACAGGAAAATGTGATTTCCTTCCGTTTCCATCTGTGACGGAATCAGATCGCGTGTCTGAATTATTTCCTTAAGGCCTTTTTTGCCGTTTGAGATTGAGGCGATGCTCTGTACATGGTTTCCGTATGAAAGGTTTTGCGGCAGGCTTTCTTCAGAGTTAATCAGAACGCTTGACCAGTCGGATTTAAGGAAAATACAGAAGTTATCACCTTCAAATGAGTGCGATTTATTGAAAAGGGACTCCAGACTGGTAAGCAGAGAGAATACATCAACTGCTTCAGTAAAGACTTCCTCAATCTTCTGCATCTGCGCTGTAAATTCACTTGTCGTATAGTTCTGAGAAAGCGAGTTAAGGTAAAAATCATCTTCCGCAGATGTCTTTTCCGCTGAATTCTGTTCACATCCGCAGGAACAGCGGTATATCGGAACGTTTTTTGCCTTGAGGATTTTTGTCTCTTTACTATGATACATGGAACGTTTTGCGGCTTCGGAACCGATTAAGGCAACGTTATTTTTTACAGTAGAAAGTGGTGGATTAAGATGTTTTGCAAAGTACTTATCATCGTAGCCAACAACCTTCAGCTGCTGAGGGATTGCTATTCCGTTTTCTTCTACTGCTTTATATAAGCCCATTGCAATATCATCATTTGAGCAGACAAAAACTTCAGGCAGTTTTTTCCCTTCTTTTATGTATTGCGATATAAATGTGTAAGAGTCACTGTATGTGTCTGATGGCAGTGAAAATATCTGTTCATTGTTTAATGAGATGTTGTTGTCCTGCAGACAGGTCTGAAAAGCCTTGAATTGTTCCGATCTCGCTTCGGAAACAACTTTGCTGTCTAAATATCCGAAATCTTTGTATCCATGAACTTTAATCAGATGATCAATCATCTCATATGTGGCAGTATAATCGTCACTTCTGATTGATGAGAGCCCCTCCATTTTGAAGTTGACTACAATTGCTGTTTTCCCAGCTTTTATGAGGCGGATTCTCTCTTTTTCCAGAGTTCGTGCATTATTTATCTGATCTGCAAGAATGACAATTCCGTCAAAATCTTCATAGGGAATGATGTTGAAAATGGAATAGCCTGAGAAATTCGGGAAGCCGGAAAGTTCGGTGAAATTATATGCAACAAAAACATATATATCGATATTTCCGCCCTCAACAGCCTGCTGCATACCATGTAGAAACTCTGTTACGTAATTGTATTTCCATCCACTACAAAGAACGGCAATCTTCTGCTTCATCAATAACTCCTGCAAATCACGAACTTCGGATATACCTGATCACATAGATTATATCACGAAACATATAGAATCAGTGATTAAGAATTTCTTTTTTTTCATCATTGCTTATGGAGTGTTGGCATACAAAAATGACTATCATTTCTGATAGTACTTCTGCTTTAAAATAAAAACGGGAAATTACACGAACGTAATTTCCCGTTGGTTTTCAAACAGCTGTAATAATCCCACGCGAACCACGAAGTGGCTCGCGCAGAAGGAATAAAAGCGGTAGCTTTTATTCCTTCACAGCACCTGCTGTAAGTCCTGCAACGATTTCTTTCTGTGCAAGCACATAGAAGATGATTGCAGGAACTGTAGACAAGGCCAGATAAGCAAGAACCTTTGACCAGTCTGTTGCATACTGTCCCTGATACTGCATGACACCAAGTGGCAGTGTGTATTTCTTTTCATCATTAAGAACGAGCAGTGGCAGCAGAAACTGGTTCCAGCTGGCTACCAGTGTCAGAACGGCGATTGTTGTGATGATTGGCTTTGAAAGCGGGATAACCATTCTTACCAGGAAGCCGAACTTGCCGCAACCGTCGATTGTGGCTGCCTCTTCAAGATCCATAGGAATCTGCTCGAAGAAACTGCGCGTCAGCATGGTATGGAATGCAAGATTAAATGCAGCCTGCGGAAGGATGATACCCATGTATGTATCAATCAGTCCGATATCACGCATCTGCAGGTACATAGGAAGAATTGCAACTGCAAGCGGGAACAGAAGTCCGAGCAGAATGTAGTTGTAAAGGAATTCCCTTCCGAAGAACTTGATGCGTGCAAATGTGAATCCTGTAAGGGAACACATGAGAACGTCAGCAATAACGGTTCCAACCATAATGATAAGTGAGTTACCAAGGTTTCTCCAGAAATTGGAAGTTGCCGGATTAAGAATATTGCCGACAGTCTTAACCTGTGGAGGATTTGGCAAACCAAGAAGATCACCTCTGAGCTGTCCTGTTGTCTTGAATGCACCTGTAACCATGACATACAGAGGGAATACTGTGTAAATGAAAATCACTACAAGGAAAATGATTTTCAGAACTTTGTACCATATGTTTGTATTAGTCTTATTCATCTATTTTACCTCGTTATTTCTTTGTTGTCAGTCTCTGATAAACTGCGTTGAATGTAACGCAGATTAAGAAGATAACGATAGCGGTTGCACTACCGTAACCCATTTGAGTCTTTCTGAATCCGAACTTATACAGGTAGGTAACCATCGTTTCTGCCGCATTGACAGGGTCACCTTTACCCATTGCCCATATGACGTCGAACGTCTGAAGAGATCCGACAATACAGAAGAACAGAGTGACAACGATTGTTGGAAGAAGCAGCGGGATGATGATGTACCAGTTTAACTGGAGAGGTGAAGCACCATCAATTGCTGCTGCTTCGCGGATATCATCAGAAATGCCCTGCAAGCCCGCAATATACAGAATCATGTACAGACCGAAATATTTCCATATAACAACGACGAAAATTGCATTGAATACCGTTTCAGGATGTCCTAGGAACGCAAAATCGGTTCCTGCCGGGAATAGAGAGGCAAGGAATGTTGTGGAAATACCATAGTTCGGGCTGTATATAAACTGCCATACGGTACCTGCAATAACTTCTGAAACGACATACGGTATGAAGAATACTGTTCTTAAAGCAACATTTATCTTTGACTTTGCAGAAAGAATAAGTGCAAGAATAAGTGCTATCGGAAGCTCAATAAGGAGTGACAGTACAATGATTTTTACGTTATTTTTGAAGGCCTTCCAGAAAATGGGGTCTGTTAATATCTGTTTAAAGTTATCAAGTCCGACAAATTTTGTTTTGCGTCCTGCATTCGGACCTGTAAGTGCACCTAATCCGTTCCATTTGAAAAGGCCATATACTGCAGCCTTGAAAACAGGAAGGACGACGAAGAATGTAAAAATAATAAGAGGTACAATAAGGAATGCCATTGCAATCCAAAAATTCTGTTTGTTCTTATTTATCATTTATTATAACCTTTATTACTTTGGTGAAACCAAAAATGAGAGAAAAAAAGCCGGAACAGCTAACTGTTCCGGCTTAGAACGTCAGTTCAATTATTTGTTTGCTTCCCAAGAAGCCTGGATCATGTCACAAGCCTGCTGTGGAGTCATTGTACCTGCGTAGATGTTTGCGCAAGCAGCCTTGATGTCTTCACCAACAGCTGTTGGCAGGAACTGATCGTAGTACAGCTGATAGTAACCAGCAGCCTTAACAGCGTTTGCTACGTTAACCATGATTGGCTCGATGTAGTCTTCATAGCCTGGAACAACTGGGCAAGCATTGAGCTTTGTACAGATGATCTTGTAGTTCTCTGGCTCGTAGAATGACTTCAGGAGTTCAACTGCTTCAACTGGAGCCTTAGCACCGATGATGTAACCGTCACCACCACCCTGTGTATCAGAGAGGAGACCTGCACCACCTTCAACTGCTGGGAATGACATCATACCCCATTCGTCGTTGTAGCCCTTTGTTGCATTGTCGCGGCCTGTTGATGGAGCCCACTGTCCCATCAGTGTCATTGCTGCTACGCGGTCAGCAACGAGAGCTTCCTGCTCGTTCTGTGTTGTAGCCATGAAGCCGTCCTGGAATGGATCTGTTGCTACGAATTCTTCGAGCATTTCCATAGCTTTTACGAATGAACCCTTGTTGAATGCTCCACCGTTTGTTCCGTTGTATGCATTGAGGAAGTCTGGCTCACCACCGAGGCGCTGTGCCAGGTATGTCCACCAGTAGAATCCTGTCCATGTCTCAGCCTCACCGAGAGCAACTGGAGCATAGCCCTTAGCCTTGAGAACCTTGCAGCTCTCGTTGAACTTTGACCATGTTGAGAAGTCTGCTTCTGTCAGACCTGCGTCTGCGAATACAGCCTTGTTGTAGAAGAGGCCAACAACACCGAGTGAGTATGGAGCACCATACTGTACGCCGTCGTAAGCATAAACACCCATAGCACCAGCACCAATCTGTGAGATGTTACCAGTCTTTGTGTATGCTGTGATGTCCTTGAGGAGGCCAGCTTCTGCCTGGTCGATCATTACACCACCACCCCAGCTTCTGAAGATGTCAGGAACTGAACCAGATGCACCAACTGTTGCAATCTTCTGCTTGAAAGCTTCGTTCTCGAGACATGTGATGTTAACCTTAACTCCAGGATGTGTAGCCTCGAAGTTGTCAGCAATCTGTCTCCATGCTGCCTGCTGCTCATCTGTTGTATCCAGATGCCAGAACTCAACTGTTGTTTCCTTTGCTGCAGGAGCTGCGGCTGCTGCAGGAGCTTCTTCTTTCTTTCCACCAGCGAATACTACATATACGCTGAGAAGAAGAACCATAAGAATCAGTGAAAAACGTTTCATAGATATTTCCTCCTATGTTTTTCTGCCTTAAATTAAGCTATTTTCTAGTGTAGTTTCGTTCGACGCTCTTTTCCATAAGAATTTTTCCCTACTTTATATCATTTTCATGTGAAAATAGTATAAAATGTTGAAACAAGGAGAAATGTAAATGACTTATTCCGTTTCAACGGCAACAATTGTTTCTATATGGTCAGTGCTGGTTCTTTGTGCTGCGCTTATAATAATTCCGTTCATTCTGGTAAAAAGGAAATTCAAGACAGATGTCCTGTGTTTTATTGCCGGTGCCTTTGTCTTCCTGTTTTTTGCCATAGGGCTTGAGACTGCTCCTAAGCAGCTGTTTATTTCCTACCTTCTTTCAGATCCTGCCCCCAGGATGTGGCTTGTTGCGCTGGTGAGTGCGCTTAT
>JAZUFS010000145.1:0-1640 GCA_045640805.1 Treponemataceae bacterium | reverse complement strand
TATCGATATGCCCATTTCTGGCGATTTGAACTGATCCGGCCGCACTACCCGCATATCAGCCCCGTCTCACATGGCGGGGCTTTTTTGTGCTATACTGAGTATTATGAGCCTGTTCCTTCGCCGCAACAAAATGCCGCCCGCCATAAGCGTGTGCATCCCCGTGTTCCAGACAGAACGCTTTCTTGAACGCTGCCTCACCTCAATCGCCGCGCAAAGGGAGACGTTTACCGACTTTGAAGTTATCGTCGTGAACGATTGTTCTGACGGTACGGATGAAAAAGGGCGCGGCACAAAGCAGGTGGTCAGGCGGCTTTCCAGAAAGCTCAAACTGCCTGTAAGACTCATCAGCCACCACGAGAACCGCGGACTTATTGAAGTGCGCAGAACCGCCGTGTTGAATGCACGCGGCCGCTACATCACTCAGGTCGACAGCGATGACCTTATGGCTCCCGGCGCACTTGCCGCGCTGTACAAAACTGCTGTTGAAACGGACGCCGATCTTGTTCACGGCCATTCAACCGCGGGCGGTTTCATCGACGGCAAGTGGATTGACGCTACTGAAAACCGGTACGGTACAATCCACTACGGTACGATTGAGGGGCACGACGTATTCCGCGCCTGGCTTTTGGGCAAAGCGTACACCGCGAACATCTGGGGAAAGCTCGTCAAGCGCGACGTGTACGCATCCGCTTTCGACGATATTCCGTACACACAGTGCAACATGGCCGACGATGTACTCATCTTCTTTTTCCTCGGTCTGAAACTCAGAAAATATGTCGGCATTGAAACTGAAGTATACAAGTACGTCGTCAATACGGGCATGAGTTCCCACCGCAAAATCGACACGCTTCAGAAATGGCGGATGGTCTGCTCTGCCGCGAGTGTGTTCACGGTCATAAGTACATGGCTTGATGCGCACAAAACCGCGGATGGCACCGATCCCAACGGCGAGCCCGCATGGCGTTTCCCCCTCCCCGCTGATGAAATCAACGAAATAAAGAACATGACACGCTACTACCTTTTCAACAACATCATGCAGATGCGCCAGACCGTCGTGCCTGAACTGCAGGCCGACGCGCGTTCCATGCTCTGCGACTATTGGGGCGAGTCGTTCGTCACCCACGTCGAAGAAGACATCGCCCGCATGGAAGAAGAATCTGAATCCTCTTCGTCATAACATCAACAGGAATACTACAGAATCATTGTATTCAAAACAGCAGTTTTTTTGGTCTTTTTATTGTTTTTTGCAATAATTTATATATAATCTATACTAGGGTAGGATGTGTGTAATAACAGGAATATATTACTTATCTTCCCGGAGGATTTATCTATATGTCAAAAAAAATCTTTGCAGCACTTCTGTGTGCCGCCATCATGTTTGGTATCTGTTCCTGCGGACTTCTTTCAACACCGAAAAACCAAACACAGAACTTCATTTACACAGTCGACGACAACCTTGTTAAGGCAATCGCAAGAGCGAGTACTGATGCAGAAGATCCGCTGTGCGCCGTTAAAATAACCATCAAAAAAAGCACCGGAGAAAAACTTGCCAATGAAACCAAATCCAAGCTTCTTTCAAAGCTCAAAGGGGCTAAATTTGAGTTCGGTGATCTGCCGCTTAATACACAGATGATTCTGAT
>JAZUFS010000144.1:0-3601 GCA_045640805.1 Treponemataceae bacterium | reverse complement strand
AGGAACTCTTCGCTCCTTATGCACATGTAGATGCCCCAGTACGGCAGGTTCCACTTAAGGATTGCCAGGAAACCGAGCGGGATGGAGATGAGCCACATAAAGCCCGCATCCATGAAGGCGCCGTAAACAGTGTCACCACCTGCGCGGCACACGCCCTTTGCCATGCACATGTTGAACGCGGAAAGCGGCCAGAAAATGATGAGCATGTGGAGCATGCCGGTCGCCATTTTAATGACTTCGGGCTCTACGTTGTACAGGAGCGGCAGCAGCTTCGAAAGCGGCACCAGGATGAAACTTGCGATGACGCTCGTTCCCGCCATGAAAAGCGCGTAGACCCTGGCCTGTTTCCGCGCCTCATCGTAGCCGCCTTCGCCAATCTTCTTGCCGATTAAAATGCCCGTCGCGGCACCCGTTCCCATGAAGAACGTCCAGATCAAATTGGAGAACGACGAGTTTATGTTGAGCGCCGCGACAATCTCCGTGCCCGCGTGTCCGTAGATGATGTTGTGCGTCGTAATGCCCAGGCTCCAGACCGTCTCGTTTATCAGGACAGGGAAGCACACTTTGACGAACTTACGGATGAAACCCGGCTCGCGGGTGAAATAGCGGCGGAATGTCGTTGCAATTTCGTAGTGTTTGACGAACGGCACAACGGCGAGCAGCACAAACTCAATAATGCGGCTCACGACCGTTGCATAGGCCGCGCCGATAACGCCCATTGCCGGAATCTGCACACCGCCAAGATCGACGCCAAAAATAAACAGATAGTTCAGAATGCCGTTAAAGACGACGGATAATCCCGTGGCCCACATCGGCAGCTTGACGCGCTCAGTGCTGCGCTCGGCGACCGCGAACGGCAGACCGAAACCGTAGAACAGATAGCTCCACGACGCATTTTTCAGATAGCCTATGCCAACGGAAATGACCGCCTCATCCTCTGTGTAGATGCGCAGACACTTCTCAGGCGCAAAAAAAGCGACCGCAAAGAAGAACACGCTTATCACAACCCCAAGGATAAACGTAATGCCCACCGTGCGGTGTACGCCATCCATATCCTTTTTGCCCCAGTACTGAGAGATGAAGATGGCACCGCCGGTAATCGTTCCGGTCAGAATGAAATTAAGAAGGAAGAAAATCTGGTTACCCAGGCCGACCGCCGCAATTTCCACAGCCCCAAGCTGCCCGACCATAATCGTGTCGAGCATGTTGACGAACGAAGAAAGAAAGTTCTGCAGAATAATCGGAAGCGCAATCGTAAGCAAAGGTTTCAAATAAGAGCGCATATACTCTGTCATAGCACAAACACGCAGGATATGCCATAGAAAAATTAACTATTGCGGGGCTTTTTTTTGCATGTGGCACATTTTCCATGAAACCATCTTCTATTTGTGTTATACTGTTATTACGGAGAGAATTTTCAGGAGGCAATTATGAAAAGACGCATTTTCGTTTCCGTTACACTACTCGCTTTTGCAGCACTTATCTTTATATCCTGCGGAGGACTTGCTAATCCTGACAGCAATACCGGCAGACTCTCGTTCAAAATTTCAGATGATATAATTACCGCAATCAGCAGAAATGCAATCACTGATGACACACAATGCACTTTTACCTTGCACCTGTACAGCGCTGACGGCACCAGCTACAATCAGACAAAAACAAAGACAGACAAACTGGCTGCCTTGAAGGGCTACAAATTCGAACAGTTCACCAACATTCCGCTTGGTCTGGAAATGTACCTGAAAGTAGAAGTTAAAGCCGGCGAAGAACTCGTATTATCTTCCTCCGTACAGAAATTCACAATGATTGAAACTGCCGAGGAACAGACAGTCATCATTGAGATACAGCCCATAGAAAACCCGCCGCTTGACACACCGTTCGTCCTTACCTGGGTGTCTGATTCAGAAAATTGGGTGGGAATTATCCTCATTCTGCCAGACGATACCGCTTTTGAGCCGGAAACTTCCAGTCTGTCCAGTCTGGCGACCACTATACCAGGCGCAAAACAGATTGAATCCGATTTTTTTGACTGCGGATACTGCTTTGACGCATCCGGCGTATTGTGGCGCTTGGAAAATAACGGAGTGAATGATATTCTCTGCATGACAGACAGCACCGGAACAACAAAAAAAGTAACGGTAACCTATGACAAAGAAAGTTTCTGGATTGACAGAATTATGTATGATTCCGCTACAGACAGAATCTGCCTGCTGTGTGAAAACTGGATAGAGGATGGTAGTTCTGGAATTTCATACTTCTACATAAAGACCTTCAAGCCAGAAGAATACCTCACCTGGAGAGAAACACTTGCCATTACAACACAGGATCTGCCCCGGCTCAACAGCGGCTCCTATGAACTGCCTGTCACAATTACGTATGCATACGACGGTTTCCTGTATTCTCTTGATGCCTTTGACCTTCGTTCTGGAAACAAAAACGTCCTGACCGCAATCGTAAAATTTGACCTTACCGACGGGTCAATGGTAAAAGAAAGCTTTGTTTCCATTCCAAGGGCAAAACCTGATTATTACAAAAATCAATACCTGGAAGACAATGAGGACGATACAGACAATTTCGTCTTCAATGACATGGCTGTAATCGGTGACTCCGTCTACATTCTTGCCTACCAGAAAGAAGTCTGGGCAACTGAATATCTGACCAATGAAGATTATCCGAATAACCCGGCATATAGATATAATAATTCTGAAATGGTGTACGAGTTTAATTCTGAATTCAATTATGATGGGGAGACTGAAGAGGTAACTGCAGACAGAGATTTCACAAACGGCGGCTACGTCAACCGTGGCGGCATTATTGTCCTTAATGCCCAGACCCTGGAACAGACTGCCGTTCTCGGTCTTAAGGATATACAGGATTCCCTGACACTGCCGCAAACGGCTGCTCATGGGTGGATATCGGAGGAGCTGGTTAATGGCTCCAGTGTTTCTCACTTTACAGAATCATTCTGCTATACAGACAGTTCCTTAACGGAAGTCGCCACCTATGAATTCCCCATTTCATTTGCACTGCCCGAATGGAATGAAAGTACCGTCAGCTTCGCAAATCCGTTGAAAATTGTTGCCATTAAGCCTAAAAAACTTGTTGTTCTTGATAAAGGTACATTCTACTGGATAGACGATGATAAAGACGAAAACGGCAATCCTAAAGTAGTTTATAAAGGAGAAGGAGAAGAAAACCCGTTCATCCACACAAAAGAAGCCGTCAGACTCATTACCGTTGACCTTGAAAACTTTGCAGACTCAAAAATTACAACTGTTATTACAGATGAAGCAAAACCGTATTCTTTCGTTGACGAGACCATGCAGGAGTTAGTCGTAAGATATGGTCAGTATAAACCGACACAGACGGTGTATGTTCCAAAAGTCGTATTTGATGAACCAATAAGTCAGGAAAACAAGGCGTTCCATCTGGAAGACGGTGCAGCGTCGGGGGGTTACCCCACCGGATCCGGTTTCCGCTACACCACAAAGCTTGACCTGCCGTTCTGATTCTGCCGGGCGTCCCCGGCTGCTCCCCCAGCCGGGTTGGCGGGGTAAAAGGGTGTCAGCGGCCATTTGCAGGAAAAAAAACACTTATTACA
>JAZUFS010000143.1:0-3090 GCA_045640805.1 Treponemataceae bacterium | reverse complement strand
AACAGGTTGTCACCAGTTGCCTCAAGACCGGCAGGATTTCCGAAGCGGTAGATTTCCATCTGGCCTACTTCAAGCGGAGTATCGTTGCCGCCAACCTTTACGGTTACACGGCCGTCATTGCTTATGTTCAGTGTGTCGATTTCGTAGTTCTCAGGCAGAATGATTTCAGGCATTACGCGAAGTCCGTTTGATGTAACGAGCTGACCGTTAGAATCTACCTTGAAAGAACCATCGCGTGTGTAAGCATATGAACCGTCATACTGCTGTACGCGGAAGAAACCTTCACCGGTAATGGCGAGATCTGTAGTTACTCCTGTATTCTGCAGGTTTCCCTGAGTAAAGATGCGCTGTGTTGAAGCAAGCTTTACACCGGCACCCATCTGAACGCCAACCGGAGTTATTGTGTCTTCTGTTGCCGGAGTTCCAGCAAGTTTCACGTTCTGATAAATCAGGTCCTCAAACTCTGCACGCTGCTGCTTGTAACCTGATGTATTAACGTTTGAAAGGTTGTTTGAAATTGTATCAATGTTGTTCTGCTGACCGTTCATTCCGGTAGCTGCTGTCCAAAGACTTCTTACCATTTAAGTCTCCTTACCTTACGCCTTAATGGCTACACGCTGCCAGAGCGTTGACATCATTGAATCTTCAGCCTGAATGGTCTTCTGGTTCGCATCGTATGCGCGGTTGACCTCAATCATCTGAACCATCTCGTTAACGACATTTACGTTTGATGTTTCAAGGTAATTCTGCATGATAGACGGGCGTTCCTTACCTTCTGCAATGTATGCATCACCTGAAATGTCTGTAGATCTGTAAAGGCTTGAACCCATCTTCTCGAGATAGCGCTCATTGTCAAAGCGTACAATCTTGAAGCGGTCAATTTCCTCGTTTGTTTCTGCGTTCTTCAGGATTCCGTCAGTATCAACAGTGAATCCTTCATCACCTATATGGATGTATCCGTTTTCTCCAAGAACCGGATATCCTTCTTTTGTCTCAAGAATACCTTCAACACCTACCATGAAGTTACCGTTACGTGTGTAGCGTTCTCCGGAAGGTGTCTCAACTGCAAAGAAACCTTCATCGGCAAGTGCCATATCCGTTACGGCACCAGTCTCCCTGAAAGATCCCTGCTCGAAAATTGTGTAAACTTCATTTGTTTCGACTCCAAGACCAAGTTTTCCAATGATAGGAGCCACATCATAAGAGCCAGCCCAGTTTGAATATACGCCATCGTCATTTTTGCGGCGAAGGAGCAGCTCTGAAAAGCTTTTGCTGACGGCCACATCTTTCTTGTAACCAGTGGTGTCAACGTTAGCCAGGTTGTTTGAGATGACATCAAGACGCGCCTGCTGCGCTTTCATTCCTGATGCACTCGTGTACCATCCACGAATCATCTAATATCCCCCATGAAGATTCCGTTTTCTGCCGTAAGAACCTGTTTAAGACGGTAACAGGTACTTCCATAACAGATATGGAATTCCTCTTTATAATTATCGGAATCTGAAAAGCGACCTTAAGGGAATTCAGTACAAATAATAAAACATTGCAGATTATGCAGAATTTGGATATAATAGCCGATAATAGAGATGTATCTTTATTTTTTTCGGAGATTATTATGCCCAGAGTATTGTCTATCATTCTTGGTGGTGGTAAAGGAACACGTCTGTATCCTTTGACTAAGGAACGCTCAAAGCCAGCCGTTCCATTCGGAGGAAAGCACAGAATTGTCGACATTCCACTTTCAAACTGCATTAACTCAGGCTTCAACAAGATTTACATTCTGACTCAGTTCAACTCTGCCTCTCTTCACATGCATATTGCAAATGCCTACAACTTTGACCGTTTCAGCCGCGGATTTGTTGAAATCCTCGCTGCAGAGCAGACGCTTGAACATTCAGGCTGGTATGAAGGAACAGCAGACGCTGTCCGCAAGAACTTCCAGCATTTCAAGACACAGAACCCGACACACTATATCATCCTTTCAGGTGACCAGCTGTATCAGATGGATCTTAAGGCATATCTTGACGAGCATATCCGGTCAGGCGCGCAGGTAACTATTGCCACGACGGCTGTAACAAGAGAAGATGCCACCGGATTCGGTATCATGAAGGTAGATAAGAAAAACCGGATTAAGGCTTTCATGGAAAAACCAGCCGCAGACCTTGATATTTCTGACTGGATCATTCCAGATGGCGCCCGTACTCCTGGCGCAACTCAGGGCAAGGATTACCTTGCTTCAATGGGTATCTACATTTTCGACGCACCTGTACTTGAAGAAGCACTTTCAAACGCATATACAGACTTTGGAAAGGAAATCATTCCGCAGTGTCTGACAAAGTATAAGGTCAATTCATACATTTACGACGGATATTGGGAAGATATCGGTACCATCAAGAGTTTCTACGACGCAACTCTTGACCTGACATCTATCCAGCCAAAGTTCAACTTCTACGACGAAAACAAGCCGATTTACACACATAACAGAAATCTTCCTGCCTCTAAGATGAACAGTTCAAACATGACACGTTCTGTCGCATGTGAAGGTTGTGTCATTACAGAGTCTACAATCACGGATTCAGTCATCGGTATCAGAAGTGTCATTGAAAAGAATACTCAGCTTGTCGGCGTTATTTCCATGGGAGCTGACTACTACGAGACTGAAGCCCAGAAGGCAGATAACGCGGAAAAAGGTATCCCGAACATCGGTATTGGCGAAAATACACGTATTCAGCGTGCAATCATCGACAAGAACGCACGTATCGGAAAGAACTGCTCAATCGGCTATTCACCGAACAAGCTTGAAGATGGGGACCATGGCATTTATTACTCTGCAGATGGTATCATCATCATCAGGAAGAACGCAGTAATTCCAGACGGTACAATCATCTGACAGATATGGTTACACAACGTAACCGCACATGAAATATACCCCTGCACGCAATTTGATATGTACCCATAATCCTGGACACATATTATGAACTAGGCAGAACGAATGGATGCTTCCCTGTATTTTACAGGAGGCATCCATTTTGTTTTAACCTGAATTCGCTTGTTGTTATAATAATCTATGTATTCTGCAATTGCCACAGA
>JAZUFS010000142.1:0-5715 GCA_045640805.1 Treponemataceae bacterium | reverse complement strand
CATGGATGCCAAAATTATGTGCTGGATGTCAAATTACAAAGTAGGGTGACGCACGAAGTAAGCCTTTGTTTCCTTAGCTGTGACGCCTGCAAGTGCGAGCAGTGCGATACAGTTAGGAATTGCCATCAGGGCGTTGAAGATATCCGCAATCGTCCATACGACGGAAATCGTCAGATACGGTCCGATTGCAACGGCCAGAATGTACAGCCAGCGGTAAACCTTAACGGCACCCATCTTTCCGCCTGTCAGGTACTCAAGACACTTTTCAGCGTAGTAGTCCCATCCAAGGATTGTTGTGAATGCGAAGAATGCCAGACAGAGCAGCAGCAGGAACTGGACGCTGTGTCCGTCACCACCAAGAACGCGGCTCAGTGCGGTTGCTGTAAGGGCAGCACCTTCAATGCCTGCGTTCCAGTCCGGAGTTACCAGTATATCACCATAGAAGCCGATGACGATGGCCAGACCGGTCATTGTACAGATAATCAGTGTATCAATGACAGTACCTGTCATGTTTACGAGACCCTGCTCAACAGGCTCATCTGTCTGTACAGGAGCAGCTGCGATAGGAGCAGAACCAAGACCAGCCTCGTTACTGAAGATACCGCGTGCAATACCTTTCTGCATAGAGTCTGTTACCTGCTTGAAGATATATCCTGCTGTACCACCAGCGATTGCCTGCCATCCGAATGCGCTCTTGAAGATAAGTGCGAAAGCGGCTGGAATCTTTGTGGCGTTCATGATGAGTACTGAAAGACCAAGGAAGACGTAGATGATTGCCATTGCTGGAACAACCTTTTCTGCAACCTTTGAAATGCGCTTCAGACCACCGATGATAACCAGTGCTGCAGCGATTGTTACGACTGCACCACCAATGATTGTAGCAAGTGTTGCCGGCTTGCCCCACAGGGTGAATACAACGTGAGCCTGCTCAGGGTCGAATGCGTTTTCAATAGCACCGGTTATACCGTTGATCTGGGTGATTGTACCAATACCCATGATACCGGCGATTGCACCGAACAGTGCGAACAGGATAGCGAGCCACTTCCACTTCGGGCCCATTCCCTTTTCAATCGTATAGAATGGTCCACCAATGATATGACCGTCTTCTGTCTTTTCGCGGTACTTGATGGCAAGCATACATTCTGCATACTTTGTTGCAGTTCCAAGAATTGCGGCAATCCACATCCAGAAGAGTGCACCTGGACCACCACCGATGATGGCGGTACCGACACCGACGATGTTACCGGTTCCGATTGTTGCTGAAAGAGCTGTACAGAGGGCTGCAAAGCCTGAAAGTTCACCAGCGCCGTCGTTTTTCTTGAAAATGCCCTTGAAGGCACGGCCGAGCTTTGTGAACTGGATTCCGCCTGAAGCTATGGTGCAGACGATGCCTGTTACAAGAATGAGGATGATTGTCGGGATACCCCAGACATAACCGTCAATCTTGTCAATGATCTCAGTGAATGTCATGTTTTTTTCCTTATAACATTTGATGTGATAGAAAGGAGAAAATCTCCAATCTCCATAGTTTAGCAGATGAATTTCCATCTGTCCATGTTTCTAGTATCGGTTTCAAAAGAAAAGAACTTTTGCATTACTATGCAACTACGCGTTTTTTTTATATATTTATTGTATGGATCCGGCAATTACAAAACTTGTTGTTCTTATCATTGCAGGTGCAGTCTGCATTTATTACGGCATTCTCTGTGCAAAGGGAGATACTGTCCTGAAGAACGGCTCTGGAGCTTCGACCGACCTTGATGCCTCCAAAGGGTACGATACCAGAAAAGCAGGTGTTGCTGGCGGTTACGTCCTTGTTTTCGTCGGCGTGCTGACCGTCCTGCTAGGCTTTTTTGTCTTTTTCTTTCCGCAGTACCTGATGAAAGCCGTCGCCGTCTATGGCGGATTTGTTGCTCTTGCCATTTTTGTGCTCATCGTCCTTGTCAAAACACTTTTCACGAGAAAATTATGAACGGAAAGAAGATTCTCCGGACTGTCATCATTGTCGTGGCAGTACTTGCCGTGATTACTGTCTGCGGGCTCATCCTTTGGGAAAAGCACTTTAATCCGCGTCGTGGAACTGTTGATGATTTTGAATATTCACTTCCGCTTGAATCTGAACTGACCGTGGAACAGGCTCAGCGTGACATTGCTTTCGTGTATGCAAAACTTGCGGAACGGCATCCCATGTGGCTTGAAGACGGTGCTACCCGTGTAGAGGATGTGAAGGATCTGTATGTTGATGCCCTTGCCGACCTGTCTCTTGATGAAGACGGCATTGTCACCGCAATGGATGTCTGGCGTGCTGTCTCAAAAATGACCGCGGCCCTTGGGGATGGACACACATCCGTCTGGTGGCAGAACCCGGGGATGCGCTTTATCGACAACCTTATCGTGTACCAGGCTGGTGGCAGACCGGTCGCCATCAACGGCATTCCCATTGAGGATGTGATTGAAGCCCTTCGCCCGTATACATCGTACGAAACAGAGGCAACGTTCCTGGACAGCGTATTCAATACGAACATTATCCGTGAACATTACCTGAACCTTATCGGCATTGATACAGAAACGGGTGCTCATTTTACCTGCGTAAAAGATAACGGTACGCTCTATGACTGCTGGTACAATTTTGTGAGTGCAGACAAAGTGCTTGTGGCAGAAGATTCTCCCGCCGGAAATGATGCCGGCTGGGTATATTACGAGGTAGATCCTGCTGCTGACCTGGGTGTCTTCACGCTTACGGACTGCACGGTAAATGACGAATACCGTGCGGTACTCAAGAGCTTTTTTGAGGAAGTTGCCGTTGCCGGAGTGACAAACATTGCGGTTGATTTACGCGGAAACGGCGGCGGTAATTCTAAGGTGGCAGATGAGTTTATCCGCTATCTGCCGGTTGACCGCTATGACGGATGGTGGGGTGATATCCGCTACGGACCGTTCCTGGCGAAATTCCGGAACGTGCATCATAAAAACAGACATGCTTCTCCTGTGTTCGACGGTACGGTGTACGTTCTTACGGATGTATCCACTTTCAGTTCCGCCATGGATTTTGCCATGCTCATTGAAGACAACGGACTTGGTTACGTCGTCGGTGAAGCGTCTGGCAATCAGCCTGAAAGTTATGGGGATTGCCTGTATTTCCAGCTGCCGGAAAGCAAACTCGGACTGTCGGTTTCGTTTAAGAAATGGTATCGTATAGACCAGACGAAAGCCGGCGAACTTATTGAACCTGATTATCCATGTGACCCTGACAGGGCCATTGAGGAAGTAAAAAGACTTATTGCAGAAAGGAGTATGCCATGAAAAAACGCGGATTAAGCCTGAAGACTGTTCTTATCGTTGCCCTGCTGCTGTGTGCCGGTGCTGCTGCCTATGTGTATCTTGTGCCAGAGAAGCCGCTTGTTCCGTACAGGGATTTTTACGCGCTTGCCACTGCGGGTAGGGTGGAATCTGCTGTTTTCGGAAAGGATGAAATCACCTATACGTACATGGCAGATGGTGCTGTTGAGACCGCAAAAACCCAGAATCCGCATTCTGCAACGCTTGAGGAAGAATTGCTTTTGAAAGGAGTTGCCGTCTCTCAGGCTGCAGACAGCGAGCTTTTCTGGACAATGCTCGGCGACCTTATCTTCTACGGCGTTTTCCTTGGAATACTGCTTTTCGCGTACATCAAATTCATCCGGCCGAACCGCTTCCGGACAGTACGTCACACGGGAGTTACTTTTGACAGCATAGTCGGTATGGATAACCTGAAACGTGACATGGAGCAGATTGTCCACATCATGCAGAACCCGGACGAATATCGTAAAAAGGGAATCCGCCTGCCAAAGGGCATTCTGCTTGAAGGCGGACCGGGAAACGGCAAGACTCTTTTTGCCCGTGCCCTTGCTGGCGAGGCTAAGGTGAATTTCATTCCCGCACGTGCGACTGACTTTGAGAGTTTCCTCATCGCAGTAGGTCCCATGAAGGTCAAACTGCTCTTTGCAAAAGCCCGCCGACAGGCACCGTGTATCGTTTTCATCGATGAGTTTGACGGAATCGGTACAAAGCGCAATTATTCCGGGTCCGCAATTGAAACGGAAAATACACGCATTGTAACGGCACTCCTGAACGAACTTGACGGCTTTACCACGAACGATGGTGTGCTTGTTATTGCCGCCACGAACAGCCGTGATGCACTCGACGAGGCTCTTATCAGACCGGGCCGCTTCGACGCAAAATATACCGTGCCGTATCCTGACTTTGACGACCGTGCCGCTCTGGCAGAAATGTACATGAGGGGAAAGAACCCGACAGCTGACTGCACGCCGTCTGCGCTTGCGAAAATGCTGAACGGAGCAAGTTGCGCACAGATTGAGTCAGTGCTCAACAGGGCACCGCTCATAGCAGCACAGGCTGGAAGGGATGCTTTCAATCTTGAAGATGTGCGGGCTGCCATAAAAGAAGGTAATTGATGAAAAATCCTAGAGAAAGTAGAGATATTTTGCAACAAAAACGAATTTTTTCCTTTCTCTTTGAAAAATAGTGGTGTATATTAAAAATAGATACGGAGGGACGTACTAATGGAACCATGTGAAAAACTTCCGGGATGTGCTTTTTATCAAGGGCAGATGATTTCAACATCCGGTATTGGCGACATACTCAAGAAGAAATACTGTGAGGCTGGTAACAAGGAAAACTGTGCCCGGTATATGGTATGTACTCAGTTGGGAAAAGAATATCTTGACAACACATTGTTCCCTAATATGACTGATCGTGCAGTAGAAATGATCAACCGGTACAAGAGTAAGGTTGAAAAGAAATAAAAAAGCCCACAACTGCCCTTACCAAAAGTGGTGATAGCCGGAAAAGAGCAGGAGTGAGCTGATTACCCAGTTGGATAAAGGAACTGTCCTTATGGACGGTTCCTTTTTTTTGCCCGCACAGGAAATCCTGCACGGACGGTCTGTACTTATTTGTACAGTGGCATTACTGCGTTCAGGAACTCGCAGTATTTTGCGTATGCCTTGTTGTAAGCTTCGACATTTTCTGGAATTGGTGTTGCGGCTGCGTTTGTATCGATGGAGATGTGCTCCTCGCAAAGCTTTGCCATGTCAGCAGGCTTTCCTGCCTTTGCTGATTCGAGGCACCACAGAGCCTGTACTGCAGCACCAAGGGCAGCTGCTTCATCAAGGACTGGAACGCGGATTGGCAGGTTCATGACATCCGCTGCAATCTGTCTCCAGGTAGCGCTCTTTGAACCGCCACCAATCAGGCGGATTTCCTTTGGCTGGAAACCGAGCTTTCTGAAAGCATCAAGTCCGCCGCGCATTGCGAATACTGCACTTTCAAGAGCAGCGCGGGCAATGTTCTCGCGGTTTGTGTTTGCTGTCGTAAGGCCGGTGAAACTTGCGCGGCCGTTTGGCAGGTTAGGTGTGCGCTCTCCGTTGAAGAACGGCATTACGATGACGCCGTTTGCGCCAGGAACAGAAGCTGCAGCTGCTGAATCAAGGTCGGCAATTGAGAAGTAGAACAGTGAGCGTACAAACACAGTTGCTACAGTGCAGTTCATTGTACAGAGGAGTGGCAGCCATCCGCCGCTTGAAGAGCAGAAGCCTGAAAGTCCGTTCTCTGGGTCTGCGATTGGCTTTGCTGAATATCCATACAGTGTACCTGAAGTACCCATACTCATAGTAAGGAAGCCGTCTGAAACAGTACCTGTTCCAATAGCACCCA
>JAZUFS010000141.1:0-14384 GCA_045640805.1 Treponemataceae bacterium | reverse complement strand
CAGAACGCACTGCAGGCTGCAGCCCAGGCTCAGGTTCCTATTCTTGTCACCGGCTCCTTCTATCTTGTCCGCGAAGTGAAGCTGTCATTTCAGTCACTGCCACGTAACTGATCACGTACGGATACGTTTCACTCAGATTGTTTCATCAGCAATTTCATCAAGAATGTTTTCAGGCAGGCGGATGTCAAGATCAGCTGCATTCAAGGAGAGTCCTGACGCAAAGAAAAGCATGCGTGAAGCTGGATGAGATGGTTCTCCGTAAAGTGTATCACCGAGTACGGGGTATCCGCAGGAAGAGAGATGGGAACGAACCTGATGGCGGAAACCTGCCTTTATGGAACATGTTACGCGTACGAAATCTTCGCGGCGGAACTTTCCCATGGAAAGAACGTCCGTCGCATACGTTACGGTTCCGGCTTTCTTTACATCAGCACGACCGGTATCTCCGCTGAAGACAGGTTTTACCATGGCACCCTTTTCACCGTACGATCTGAACCGTGACTCAATTACGTACGGGAGTGAATCTTCGCGAAGTAAAGGCGCAGAGGAAGGCCTTGCTTCCCGGCAGGATGTGCCATGGCAGCAATATGCCGTGTAGTATTTTACAAACGCACCGTCTTTCTGTGCGGCAATCGCGTCGTCGTAAAAACGCTGCGTACGCGCGATAAGAAGCAGTCCGGCAGTATCAGTGTCAATTCTGTGGATTAGACCGCCCTCAAGGCTGTTTTTGCCCCGTACAGAGGTAATTTCAGGATAGTCTTCCGCAATTATTTCAAATGCAGAACGAGCACCTGAAGAAAGTGGCGCAGACGGAATTCCAGGTCCTTTCAGAATGAGCAGATAATCAGGATTTTCTTCATACACTGCCGCGCCGCCCTTTTCAGACAGCGTTTTCTTTACATCCGTCAGAATCACTCCGTCTTCCCCCATTTTTCATGCAGAACACGCATTACTTTCTTGAAACGGCGTGGAACAGGAGCTGTAAACGTTGAAAATTCATCACATCCGGGAAGGCGGATAGCCATTTTTCTTGAATGAAGCATGAGCGTTGCAGTATCGAACAGGTCGTCTTTGCGGCTGTAGATGGGGTCACCGAGAATCGGGCAGTTTATGTATTTCATGTGCACCCTTATCTGGTGGGTGCGCCCTGTCTTCAGACACAGACGCATGAGTGAGTACGGACCGTATGTTGCTACACAGCGGTATTTTGTCCAGGCGAACCTGCCCTGTGCCGTTCCTGTTTTTGCAATGAATTTCTTGCGGTCAGACGGGTCACGCAGGATCTGTGTCTTGATTTCACCGCTTGGAAACGGCGGTTTCCCCTTCACGATGGCAATATATTCCTTGTAAACATGACGTGACAGAAACTGCTTCTGAAGCCATTCTACAGCGTCGCGGTTCTTTCCCGTGATAATGAGCCCCGAAGTGTCCTTGTCGAGTCTGTGTACAATACCGGGCCTGCATGCAGCAGTATCGTCCTGGGAGACTTTCCTTATTTCATCCATGTGCCAGCGGAAAAGAAGCGCGTTGACGAGCGTTCCCGTCCAGTTGCCCGCCGCCGGATGTACAACCATGCCCTGTTTCTTATTGATGACAAGTACATCGTCGTTTTCGAAGACGGTTTCAAGGGGTAAGTCTTCGGGCACGATGTTTTCGGGTTCAGGGTCATCCCACAGGATTTCAACTTTTTCTCCGCCTGACAGTTTGCTGGAAAGTTTTGCTTTATTTCCATTTACAGTTATTGATGAAACTCCGTTTTTAAGGCGTGACCTGCTTATCCCTTCAAATGATGATGCATAAACGTCAAGACGCACACATCCGTCTTTCAGTGATTCAGGATCTGCAGTAAAGCTGATTCTGTTCATCAGTCACCATCCGCTTTTTCAGTATTTACAGGAGTGATGGTAACGTTTTTTGCAGTTCCTTCGGTTCTTTCATCTGCCTTTTTCTGATTTTCAGAACGTTTTATTGATGAAATGATGTAGTCCGCAATTCCTGCAGTCAGGCTTAAACATGCAGACACGCTGATAATGCCAATCTGTTCGTCTTTGGTAAGATTAGCGGATGCTGACGATTTTGCAAGCGGATTAGGGAAATAATCCTTGGAAAAACCGTTTGAGGCATAGCGGTAAAACATGTAGACAAGTGTTGATGACAGTGTTGTGAACGGAAGTGAGCCAAGCGTCACGATTTCTGCCCTGCGGACATCAAGGAGCCAGTCAGGAAATTCTCCTTCGCGGTATGGCTCAATCTGGATTGTGGGCTCTGCGGCACAAAGGACAGAAGGAAGAAACACGAGAAGAAGCAGGATGGCAATCAGCTTCCGTACATCATGCATAGACGCGTTCTCCGAAAATGGCAGTTCCGACTCTGACAAGTGTACTGCCTTCTTCTACGGCAATCTCAAAGTCATGTGACATTCCCATGGAAAGTTCTGTCAGGGGCAGTTCACTGAAACGGGATTTCACCATATCCGCTGTTTTCACAAGACTCCTGAACGACTGGCGGATTGCTTTCTCATCGTCCGTAAATGGCGCCATCGTCATGAAACCTGCGCACTCAATGCCTTTATCCTTTAGTCCTGCTGCAAATTCCACGGAGCGCAGCAGCTCATCCGTGTCAGTAAAGCCAGACTTGGAATCTTCAGCTGTATGCACTTCAAACAGAATGGAAAGTGTATCTGTATTGCCAGCCTTTTCCTTCTGTTTTGCAATTTCTTCTATCAATTCCAGCCGGTCAACAGACTGAATGCAGGACACAATTGGCAATATCTGCTTTACCTTGTTGCGCTGCAGACTGCCGATAAGATGAAGTTCCGCTTCAGGATATTCAACGAAAATCTCTGGGAATTTGGCACATGCTTCCTGCACACGGTTTTCTCCGAACAGCGTTATACCCGCTTCAAGAGCTTCCCTGACTGCCTCTGCCGGATGGAATTTGCTGACAGCCATCAGTTTTACAGATCCATCTGGTCTGCCTGCACGTGCTTCAGCTTCATGTATTTTATCAAGAATCATCGCGCAATTATCTTTTATACTCATTGCCTATTCCTCATATCCATCAGAAATAACATCTGACAGGGCAAGCATCTGTTCAAGGGTAAGGACTTCCGCACGTAATGTCGCTGCAAGACCTGCCTTCTCAAGGAACCAGTCAGTATGTCCCTTAACTTCTGCCAGAGCATTCAGATTATTCTTTATTGTCTTTCTGCGCTGGGCAAAAAGTGCACGTACCAGTTTCATGAAAAGAGAGGGATCCTTGCAGCACGGAAAATTTTCTTTCTTCACCATTTTAACGGCACGAGAATCTACATTCGGCCGCGGCCAGAATGAACCGCCGGCAAGATCAATGATGTTTGAAACGTCATATGCCCACTGACAGAGTACTGAAAAAGAAGAATAATCATCATCACCAGGCTTTGCGGTAATCCGCTGGGCGACTTCTTTCTGGACGGTAATTACTGCCTTGTCAAAACGTACACCTGCAGAAATCATGTCGGCGACAATTGCGGCGGCTACGTTGTACGGAAGATTGCCGAAAAATCTTTCGGGGACACCGTTTTCCTTCCACACGCCTTTCCATGTCTTGAGTACATCACCTTCAACAAGAGTGAATGTTTCGTTACCCGATTTCATGTAACCGGAAAGTTCTTCACGCAGGGCAGATGCAAAACCGCGGTCAATCTCAAACGCGGTAAGATGCGCTCCGTCAGCAAGAATCATGCTCGTCATGGAACCAAGTCCCGGACCAACTTCCCACACGGTAGTTCCTTTCTGAAGTTCGAGTGCATCAACAAGACGACGCCGCGCCTGTGCATTTATGAGGAAATTCTGTCCGAATTTTTTCTGCATCGCCATTCCACGGCTTTCAAGATACTGTTTCAGGGCTGCTGGAGAATCGTAATCAATTCCTTGTGACATATTACCTCGCTACACTAATTCCAGGGATGGCGGCAAACTTCATGACAAGCCACCTGATGAGACTATATACGTAATTCATTATAACGCCAACGGGGTGTAAAAGAAAAGGGAATACGAGGATAAGCAGCAACGCCACGATACCGCCTGTCACGAACCATGATGCCAGCGGAGACACAACTACAGAAGCAATTATGCCGCCTGGCCTGCACTCCCCGAACAGAAGTATGCTTACAGGCGCAGTGCAGAGCTGTGCGCCTATTGATGCACTTACAGACGATGCAACTGATGGAGGAAAAAGCCGGGAAACAAGCGGTTTTATGTACACATCGCCGACATAAAGACCGGCAAGGGCGCCATACGAAAGCATGAACGCCGCAGTACCTGCATCCTCGGGGAAAATGCAGATATGGATAAGGAACGAAAGGCATACCTTTTCAAGCACAGATACTTTTATGGCAGTTATTCCTGCTACCGCACTGATGCACATGCAGATGAGTGCCCTAATCAGTGATGGGCCCGCACCCGCAAACCACACAAAGGCGAATGACGCACAGAGCGTAAGGAGAGGCTGCACTTTCCGCCCCAAGGCACGGCCGGCGGTATTCTCCGTCAGAGAAGAAAACAGCGACAGATGCATTCCCGACAATGCCAGAATATGCGACAGGCCCGCATTCCTGAACGAGTCAGAAACGTCCTGTTCAGTGTATTCGCGTGCACCGCAAATAAGGGCAAGCAAGAGACCGCCGGCCCCTTCCCAGGCGAAAAGAATTCGTTTCAGCTGCAATCTCATGAGCGCTCGTATTCTATCAAGATTTGAGCGCCAGCCTGTGAATGTAATGCTTTCTGCATAGAATTGCGGGTATTCTATGGAACATGATACTGGCGCGGTGTCGGGGCGGTTCATGTATGACACGGCGACCTGTATGCGGGTCCCTGTTTCATAAATGAAGGCACTGTCCGCCCCGACCTCCGGAGTACCACTTTCTGCGGCAGAGTACAGTTTTCCGGGAAGGAATGCTTCTACCCGGGATGAATCTACGTAGAGCTTCACGCGGCCGGTTGCGGGGCCCCAGACGCGCTTTCCTGCGGCTTCGGTAATGTCTGCCAGCATGGAGTACGAGGTTCCCGACGAACTTTTCACGGGACTTGATGCGATTGTTCCTGAAATGAAGACTATTTCACCATCAGGAACAACTGACTGTAACGGATGGCGTGAACATACATCCACCAAACCGGAATACATGAGGAATGCCGTAATAAAGGCTGAAATAACTGCCGGACTTTTTACCACTTCAGTCTCGCGAGTGCTTCGCGGGACGCAACGACAACTTCATCCGGATAAGGAACGTATGAAACGTACAGCAGTGCATCAAATGAGACTTTATCACCGAGTGCTCCCAGCGAATTAATAACAGCAAGCACTACAGGCACGCTGCAGGAAAGTCCATTCTCTACGTTCGTATTACATGTATTAAGATAATCAGTAAACAGGCCGCCTGCCTTTACAACAGACAGCTCCTGCACTGCGTCAATTACCTCGATAAACTGTGATGGCGGCATGAGTCCTGCCTCAAACTCATTTCTTGCAACAGCAAAATAGTTCGCGACAAGATTTGCCGCGCGGGTCCATGACAGACGGCGCAGTTCATTGAGTGCAGCCATCTGCAGGTCTGTAAGCGACGCATCGAATGTATCTCCTACATGTATTATGGACGTTGACAGGGCAGTTTCTGCAGCTTCTGCACGTAAAACATCAGAATTTGTTTCATTTGAAAGCACCATCTGCAGGGCGGCAAACTTCTTGGAAACAGATGAGTCTGAAATTATTGAAAGCATGTTGATGCGGTATACGTCTGAAAGTGAGTTCATTGCTTCACGTGCCTTAACAAGAATCTCATCGGTGACAAAACCGCTTGAAGCGTAATCAAAGAACACGCGGAAAGAGCTGTTGCTGTGAATCTTATTGAGTACGGCAATGCATGAGAGCATGAGTTCTTCTTCAAGGACGCCCTCGTCAAGAAGTTCCCGTGCGTATGTTTCTACGGGAGTCACAAACCTGTCTGCGGCACGTTTTGACTTGAGCATATAGTTCAGGCATGACTGTCTTACAGACGCATCAGGGTATTTCTGGAATATGTTCATGACAAGAGACGCTGTGTCTGCACTGTCACACAGGTCGGCGTTCATGACAGATGCCGCGGCAAGGTCTTTCATGGACTTTTCATTCCCAAGCAGTGCAGCATAAGTATCAGCAAACACAAGACCATCTGTTATGAGCGTTTCTGCTCCCGGCTCACGGGCAGCCTTTTCAACTACATCAGTCTTGTCGGCGATAGTTCCACTGACAAAGATTTTCTGCAGATTTTCATATAGTACATTCTGCTGGGCAGAAAGCGTGCTGAGGAGTAATAATGCGCATAGAACCATCAATATTCTTTTCATGACGGGATTGGCTCCTTTTCAGTTTTTCCTGATTCGACTGGTGGCGGCATGAAAAACTCAAAATCTATTTTATCATTTTCTTCCGAATAGGACGCCGACTTTTTCGCATCTCCATTTCCGGATGAAGCAGAAGATGAATCTTCAGAATTCAAGGCGGCAACAATTGCCCGCGCGGCACTTGCCGTACTTATACCATTTTCCGGCTGTTCCGGAATTACCGGTATATCCATATTCGCGGCGGCAGCATCAAGTGCCTCGTCATTCTCTACTTCAGCAATAGCTTCCATGGCGTCTTTCTCATCCTGAGGAAGAATCTTGTAGACATAGGTCAGGATGGAATTCTTTACAACGGGATCCGGGTCAATGTACTCAAAATGCAGGCGTGACTGATTTGCCTGGGCATTATATTCAACTGCACGGACAACACCGAACATGACGACCATCTTGTCATCAAGCGCGAACTGCACCTTTATGTTGATGTCCTTTCTACCCGTTCCACCAATACGGATCATGGCGCCATCTTCAGAAATGTCTTCCACAAGGCATTTCAGACCCGGAATAACTTCTACGGCGGTCCTGTTCATTTCAGGACTTACCAGGTAAAGCTGTGCATAAATCTGACATGAGCACCGTACTGACTTTCTCTTCTGCGTGCGGAACAGATTTTCGGAATGAGCAAGAAACAGTGATGTCCTGTCAGACGCCATCACTGCATTGTGAACCTGAGTATCAAAAACGTAACTTGCATCCCCCGGCCTGTTCAGATAGACGCTTATCGTCTTACCTATCCACTCATGTCCGGTTACAAATGAGGCGCCTTCCTGCATCGGCAGTTCAATGACAAGTTCACGTCCCGCATTGATGACACGGGATGAAAACACGCCACGACCTTTCAGGACAATGCGCAGGCGCTGTCCCGGTGCAAGGGATTTCGTGGTTTTCATTGAGTGGCTGTTACGCGGATCAAGTTCTACCTTAGTTCTGTACTTGTAAATCTTTGAAAGCAGTGTCTGTATTTTTTCTGAACTTTCAGTTCCCTTCCTTCGTGCATCCTGAAGGATTGTCGCAATTCCCTGATTCAGGGCAGGAACAGACCAGTAAAGGGAAACCGGCTGTTCAAGACGTGCCTGTTTTGCAATATTGTGAAGCAGCATTATCTCTGAGAATTTGAAGCCGGAATCAAGGCCAGTCGTGAAGAAATCGATTAAATCCCTGTTCTCTGAAAAGAAACGTACTATGAGAGCAAAGATAATCAATGCAGCTGTAAGTAAAATATATGATGACAAAACAGTACTCCTTCTCTATAATAACACATATCAGAAAGAAATGCATTATCCTCTTGTTAATATAGCCGACTTTGCGTTCATCCTCGCTTTTTTTGTCCTGCCTGCCCTTTTTTCAACCGGAACCGGAAACGTAACCGTCCCTGATGCAGAGCACATTCCATGGCTCAGCGTCATTGTCTATTCCGCACTTACAGCGTACATGATTGTGCGCTACCACACCACAAAGCACAGTCTTTCAGTGTATGAGAATGATGATGGCAACGCAAAGGGATTTGCTGCAAAAAAACTGAGCCGTTTATGTCTGTGGTTCGTTAACTCATTCACGACGCTCATCTATCTATTCATCGCAAACTATATCATCACAAAGCTTGCCTTGCATTCTGGCGGTGATACATCACTTCCTGAAATAACAGTAACGGCCGCAAATACAAAGGATAAGCTGTTCCTCGTGTTCTGGACTGCCCTTCTTGCCTGTTTTGAGGAATTCACCTACCGCTGGCTGCTTCCGGTACGCCTTCGTTCATTCATGCTTCACGATAAGCCGGATGATGATTACACCGTAACAGAGAAAATACTTTGCGAGATTTCAATCATTTGCCTTTTTGCATTGTCTCACCGTTACATGGGCTGGTGGGCAGTCCTTAACGCACTTATTGCGGGTATCATCCTGAGAACGCGCTTTTTCATTTCAGGCTCGGTGTATCCCGCACTTATTGCGCACATCCTTTACAATCTGATTGCATTTTATGGTATACTGACGCCGTGAAAACAGTTCCGATTCCATCAGTCCTTAAGAAAATGAACTCCATCTTCGAAGAAAACGGCTACGAGGCGTTTCTCGTAGGAGGAGCCGTGCGAGACCTTCTACGCGGCAAACCTGCTTCGGACTGGGACGTTGCCACGAACGCAACTCCCGAGGACGTCATGCGCATTTTCAACCGTGTAATACCTACCGGAATTGCACACGGAACGGTTACCGTGCATTTCATGAAAGAAGAGATTGAAGTCACGACATATCGCCTTGAAAAAGATTACACGGACGGACGCCATCCCGATTCCGTCACGTATGCGGCAGCCATTGAAGAAGACCTTTCACGCCGGGATTTCACCATGAACGCAATTGCAGCAAGCCTGAAAGACGGTTCTTTACGTGACCCTTTCGGCGGCCAGGACGATATTGAGGCGCACATCATCCGCACGGTAGGTGATGCTGACCAGCGTTTTGGTGAAGACGGACTTCGTCCGGTGCGAGCCATACGTTTTTCCGCACAGACAGGCTTTGACATTACAAAAGAGACACTGGAGGCAATTCCGCGCGCACGTTCTGTCACGGCAAAAATCTCCATTGAACGGTTCCGCGACGAATTCACAAAGCTCATTTCAAGTGATGCTCCCGCAAAAGGGCTGCGCCTCATGGAGGAAACCGGCATTCTGGAGCAGTTCCTGCCGGAAATTGCAGCATGCAGGGGTGTCATCCAGGCAGACGAGCGCGGGCACCACCAGTTTGATGTACTGGATCACATGCTCTACTCGCTCGATGGTGCCGCGTGGCTTGAACGACAGCGTTATTGTTCCGCAGACAGCAAAGATTCCAGAAACGTACTTACAGCAGACGTGAATCTGTCCGTGCGGCTTGCGGCACTGTTCCATGACATAGGCAAACCGTCAACACGCCGTGTGGAATATGTTCAGAAGGCAAGTGCTCCTGACGGTACCTTCGCTGAGATATATACGTTTTTCAGCCATGAAAACAAAGGAGCTGCAATTACCCGGGACGTACTGACACGTCTTCGTTTTCCCAACAGCGTCGTCCTGTATGTAAGTCATCTCGTAAAGCAGCACATGTTCCACTACGAAAGCACCTGGACTGATGCCGCAATCCGGCGTTTCGTCATGAGGGTGACTCCCGCGGAAACTGTTTCAGGGGCAGCAGGGGCTCACTCATTTGAGGAAACGCTCAATGACCTTTTTGATGTACGTATTTGCGATGTATGCGGCATGACAGGCACGCCCGCACTGCTGTCAGAAGGACCTTGGAAGGACAATCTTCTTGAACTCAGGAAACGCGTTGACTCAGTACGTCAGGAAGCAGCCGCATTCTCACTCAAGGACCTTGCTGTCACCGGAAAAGACCTTATCCAGGCAGGCATTGAACCGGGCAAGAAACTCGGTCTCATCCTGAATGAACTCCTGGAAGCTGTTGTTGAGGATCCTGGATGCAACACACATGATGAACTCATCAGTCTTGCACTGAATCTGAACACGCAAAAGTACACTTCTCACTGCTGATTTTTCCTTAAAAAAACAGTTTCACAAGGCTCTGTTACTATGAATATGTCTTGCTAAAACGTATATTTATGAGTTATTCTGTATTAATAATGCATTCATATCCATTTTATGGAAAAAAATAAAGGAGTAATAAGAATGAAAAAGGCAACTATCTTCATGGCTGTCCTTCTTGCAGTACTTATGGTATTTGCAGGTTGCTCAGGCAAGAAAGAAAACGTCGTAAAGATCGGCGTTTACGAACCAGCTTCCGGCGATAATGGCGCTGGCGGAAAGCAGGAAACACTCGGTGTTCAGTACGCAAACTCAATCACACCGACCGTAACAATCAATGGCGAAGAGTACAAGGTAGAACTCGTCATTGTTGATAATGAATCATCAAACGATAAGGCTGTCACTGCAGCTTCTGAACTTGTAAGTAAGGGAGTTTCAGTTGTAGTCGGTTCATACGGTTCAGGCGTTTCAATCGCAGCAAGCGATACATTCGCAGCAGCTGAAATCCCTGCAATCGGTATTACCTGTACAAACCCACAGGTTACAGAAGGCAACGACCACTACTTCCGCATCTGCTTCCTCGACCCGTTCCAGGGAACAGTTCTTGCTAACTTCGCAAAGGATAACTTCAACGCAAAGACAGCTTACTGTCTGGCAAAGCTCGGCGATGACTATTCAGTCGGTCTCTGCAACTACTTCATTGAAGCATTCAAGGCTCTCGGTGGAAACGTCGTATTCGAAACATTCCCAGAAGGAACAAGTGACTTTGCTGCATACGTAGCAAACGCAAAGAACCAGAAGGCTGATGTATTCTTCTCACCGGTTTCAATCGAAGCTGCAGCACTCATCATTGAGCAGGCAAACACACAGGGCCTCTCAATCCCGATCCTCGCAGGTGATACATGGGACTCAAACGTTGTCCTCGGCGCTGCAAAGGGTACAGGAGTTCAGATCTACGTAACAACATTCTTCGTTGAAGGTTCAACAGACAAGCAGGTTACAGACTTCGTAGACGGATTCCGCAACTACATCAACACAAACGCAACTGCTAAGACAAACAACGGTGGCGATGATGAAATCTCAGCAGTTTCTGCAATGGGATTCGATGCTTACTACACCGCTCTCGAAGCTCTCAAGGCTGCAGGTTCAACAAAGGGCGCTGACATCATCAAGGCTCTGCCTTCAGTCAAGCTCACCGGTGTTTCTGGAGCAATTGAATTCAACGAAATCGGTGATGCAAAGCGTGACGTTGCATACGTAAAGCAGGTTGACACAAATACAGGCAAATGGAAGTTCATTGCCGTACAGAAGGTCAACTAATCTGATATAAAACAAGGGATTGCATCTGGTTTCATACCGGATGCATCCCATCAATAAAAAAAATATTATTCCAGCAGCCGCAGTGTGTTTTCATGCTGCGGCGCATTTTGCATTTGGGAATATCTGGAGTTTTCGGAATGGATTTCATACGTTCTAACCTGCCCTACATTCTGGCAGGCATCTCGACAGGCGGTCAGTACGCCCTTATAGCCATTGGTTACACAATGGTTTACGGCATTCTCCGTCTGATTAACTTTGCCCACGGCGATGTCTTCATGGCTGCGGGCCTTATCCTGATTTACGCAAATACTGTAATGCCGCTGTACATATCCATTCCACTGACAATTATCGCAACCGTACTGCTCGGTTTTGCCGTAGAGCGCATAGCTTACAAACCGCTCAGAACAGCACCGCGCATGTCAATCATGATTTCAGCAATCGGTATGTCATATCTCATACAGAATCTTGCACTTTATGTCACAGGCGGTCTTACGAAGTACTATCCGTCAATCCCGTGGATTGGCGATTCAATCAATATCATGGGTGCAATGACAAAGCGTGTAACCGTCATTACACCAATTCTTACCATCGCACTTGTTGTCGGTCTTGTACTGCTTATCAAACACACAAAAATCGGTATGGCAATGCGTGCAGTATCCCGTGACTTTGAAACAGCACAGCTCATGGGTGTTAAACTCGACGCCGTCATCAGTACGACGTTCATCATCGGCTCATTCCTCGCAGCAATCGGATCAATTCTGTTCTTCAGCAACTACACGGGAGTCACACCGACCGTCGGTGCAATGCCCGGTCTGAAGGCATTCGTCGCAGCCGTATTTGGCGGTATCGGAAGTATTCCGGGTGCCGTTATCGGTGCGTTCATAATCGGTATCTGCGAGAACATCATAAAGGGTCTCGGCTGGACGACATTCAGTGATGCCTTCACGTTCGTCCTTCTCATCATCGTCCTCATGTTCATGCCAACCGGTATTTTCGGTGAAAAGGCTACGGACAAGGTTTAAGGGGGTATGGAAATGGAAAAGATTCAGACAGTTTCTGAAAAGACCACAAAGACCCGCGACCTGTTCGTCGGACTTTGCCTTATTGCACTCATGTTCGTTGTAATTCTTGTACTTGAGGCAATACTTCCGCGTACAAGCATGCTGTTCACCGTATTGAAGAAAGGTGCAATTTATGCCCTTGTAGCAGTTTCCATGAACCTTCTGAACGGTTTCACGGGTCTGTTCTCACTCGGACAGGCAGGCTTCATGCTGATTGGTGCCTATACATACGGTATTTTCACGATTCCAGTTTCACAGCGTGCTGCAGTCTATCAGTATTTTGACGGCGGCATCATCCAGTTCACGATTCCTGTCGTGCTGGCTTTGATTCTGGCAGGTATTGTCGCGGCATTCTTTGCGTATCTCATCGGTCTGCCGGTGCTGCACCTGAAGTCAGACTACCTCGCCATTGCAACACTCGGTTTCGCAGAAATCATCCGCGCTATATTCCAGTGGGATAAGCTTGGTGTCATCACCAACGGCTCAAACCTGCTCAGAAAATACCCTGTATTCAAATCGACGGTATTCCCGTTCGCCGTTTCAGGTATCTGCATCGCAATCATCGTGCTGCTCATCAACTCAACGTACGGACGCGCATTCAAGGCAATCCGCGACGATGAAGTCGCAGCTGAGGCCATGGGAATCAACCTGGCACACCACAAACGCCTCGCATTCGTCATCAGCTCTTTCTTCGCAGGTATTTCAGGCGCACTGCTTGCCATGTTCCAGACAACGATTCAGGCAAGTCAGTTCAAGTCAGCAATGACCTACGAGATTCTGCTTATCGTCGTTATCGGCGGTATCGGAAGCGTTACGGGCAGCTGCATTTCAAGTTTCCTCTTCATCGCCTGTTCTGAGTGGTGGCTCCGCTTCCTGGACAACGCAGACACATACATCGGTTCTTTCCATGTACCTCTGCTCCGTCCTGGATTCAGAAAAGTTGTATTCTCAATCGTCATCATGTGTATCGTTCTGTTCTATCAGAAAGGAATCATGGGCGAAAAAGAAATAGCTATATCCGGCCTTATAAAGTTCTTCAAGAAACTTGGAACGAAAATAAAAGGCCTTTTTTCGAAAAATAAAGCAGGAGCAGACAAATGAGCGAAACTGTTCTTGAACTGAAAAACGTAACCATGCAGTTTGGCGGTGTTGTCGCCGTCAACGATCTGTCACTTGAAGTACATAAAGGCGAGATTGTCTCACTTATCGGACCAAACGGTGCCGGAAAGACGACTGCTTTCAACGTCGTAACAGGCGTGTATGCACCTACTAACGGTGCAGTCTGGTTCAACGGAAAAAAGATTGTCGAAAACTATCCGCGCGGAAAGATGAAAAAGATGTACGGCGGCACAAATGCCGGACTTTATAAAGATCATCTTGAGCCGACTCCTGACAAAATCACGAAGCTCGGCATTGCACGTACTTTCCAGAATATTCGTCTGTGGAAGAGTCAGACCGTATTCGACAACGTACTCATCGCAAAGCATCTTCGCCGCACGAGCAACGTGTTCAGTGCTACATTCCGCCTGAACTGGGCTGAGGAAAAGAAGCAGCGCGAGGAAACGGCAGAACTTCTGAAGATTCTCGGTCTGTACGATGTAAAGGATGAGCTCTGCACTTCCCTGCCATACGGACTTCAGCGCCGTCTGGAAATTGCACGCGCGCTTGCAACCGAGCCGAGCCTGCTTCTCCTTGATGAGCCTGCAGCCGGTATGAACCCGCAGGAAACTGACGAACTCACATCGTTCATCGGAAAGATCCGCGACGAGTTCAAGCTGACCGTCTTCATGATTGAGCACCACATGGACCTCGTCATGAACATTTCAGACCGCATTTATGTACTGAACTTTGGTGCACTCATTGCACACGGAACTCCTGAGGAGATTCAGGCTAATCCGACAGTAATTTCTGCGTACCTTGGAGAGGATGACAATGCTTAGTATCAAAGACTTACACGTTTCATACGGCGGAATCAAAGCCCTCCGCGGAATTGACATTGATGTACCAGACGGTAAAATAGTAACGCTGATTGGAGCAAACGGCGCTGGAAAAAGCACCCTGCTCCGCACGATAAG
>JAZUFS010000140.1:0-1532 GCA_045640805.1 Treponemataceae bacterium | reverse complement strand
CATGAAAGACAATCAGGTAGTAAAGACGGTTAAATCTGCCGTTGAGTTCTGTCTGCTCGGCGTTTCAGGTCACCGCACATATGGCTCTAACCACCTGATTCTGCCTGATGACAATACATTCTGCGCAGTAAAGAAGATGCCTCTGCTTCGTAAGCTCGTAAAGAAGAGCACCTTCAACGACGGCACTCACATCGGTGACACATACACCGAGTCTGAAATGGCCGACAAGATACGTATTACGTACGACCAGAACATCCTCGTCCAGATGGATGGCGAAGTACACCTGCTGCAGCCGGAACAGTTCCCGCTGATCATTCAGCACACACCACCGGTCATCCGTGTAATCGAATGCGACACCGACATCATCGACAAGGGTACGGTCCGCGTTTAAGCACATATCACACAAAAAAAAGGCTGCCTTCGCCTTGAAGTGCAGCCTTTTTGCTTTTAATGCCGTGTGCGACCCGAGCCGCACGTCCGCTTTACTTTGTGAGCAGGCGGTTCAGTCTCTTAACGAAATCTGCCGGATCCTTGATTTCAGCACCATCTACGAGCAGAGCCTGGTCGAGCAGCACGTTGGAAACGTCTTCAATGTAAGCAGTGTCTTCGCTTGCCTTGACTGCGGCTACCAGCGGATGGTCACCGTTAATCTCGAGAATCGGCTTTACGCCTTCGCCGAAGCCGGCTTGTCCCATTGCCTTCATCATGCGCTCCATCTGGAGTGACGGGTCGTTCTCATCAACAACGATACATGAAGGAGACTCTGAAAGGCGCTTTGAAAGCACAACGTCCTTTACGCGGTCCTTAAGTGCAGTCTTGATTTTCTCAACAACCGGCTTGAACTCAGCCTCTTTCTTCTCGGCTTCCTTTTTGTCAACGCCAAGTTCATCATCGCTTCCTGCGCGGTTAACAGCCTTAAGGTCAAAGTCCTTGTACTTGCCCAGTGTCGGAATAACAATGTCGTCAATGTCATCCGCCATGATAAGAACTTCAAGACCCTTTGCCTTGTAAGCCTCAAGCAACGGTGAGTTTCTCAGGTTCTTCTCGTCGCTGCCGGTAATGTAGTAAATGGCCTTCTGATCTGCCTTCATGCGCTGTACGTAGTCAGCAAAGCTTGTCCAGACATCGTCTCCGGTGCCGGCAGCATCAGTACTCTTGAAGCGGATGATTTCACAGAGCTCTTCACGGTTTGCGAAGTCTGAGTAAAGGCCTTCCTTAAGCGGGCGGTTGTACTGCGAAACGAACTTGTTCCACTTTTCAACAGCCTTCTTGTTGGCCTCGCTCATTTCAACAGGCTTTCCGTCTTTGTCAGTACCTGCGTCAGCAGCGGCCTTCTTTGCCTTGTCAGCAGCTTCGCCCATCTTCTTGAACTCGCTGAGCAGCTTCTTTACTGAGCTTGATTTGATTGAAGACAGGATGCGGTTCTGCTGCAGAATCTCGCGGCTTACGTTAAGCGCCAGATCCTCGCTGTCGATGATACCGCGTACGAAACGCAGGAAGTCGGAGGCCAAGCGGTCTTAGGAAGACAATAC
>JAZUFS010000139.1:0-3522 GCA_045640805.1 Treponemataceae bacterium | reverse complement strand
GATTTCCCTTCAAGAATAGGCCGCAAGATTGCCGTAAAACTCCAAAAACTCCAATTTTGCACGAAATTGCGCGGAAAAATGACAGATCGTGCTCATTTTTACTTGCGTCCCAAATGCTTTCACAGCATTATCGAGCGCGCGAAATGGTGCCGGAAACGCGAATTCCCGAAAAAAGTGACCAAAATTCCCCAAAAAAAGCTGCAACGCGCAAAAAATTCTTCAGAAATTGCGTGCCGGCTGCCATAAAAGTTATATATGAAACACTTTGAACAACTGTCAATTGAAAGCGATTTGGTAAAAGTTCTTAAACGCCGGCACAATGAACTGCAGGTATCTGTGAAAGAAGCGAATGAACGGGTGAAGTCCGCTCCGGAGGGGACTTTGCGCATCCGGCAGGGCAAGTACTTCTACATGAATAAAGGAAAAGGCCTTCATTACATTCCGAAGAAAGAGTTTGAACTGATAAGGAAACTTGCTCAGAAAGAATATGACCTTAAACTTGTGAAGCGGCATACTCTGGAAATGAAGATTGTGAATACGCTGCTATCCTTTATTGAAAGATATCCGGTCAGCGCACTTTTTTCCCGGTTGAAACCAGAGCGCCAGCACCTTGTAGAACCGGTTTTAATTACAAGTACGGAATGGAAATCAGTTCGTTACAAGCACAAAGAATTTAAGAAAGGAGATTCTGTCCTGAAAACACCTGGTGGAATCAGGATGCGTTCAAAAAGCGAATTGCTCATTGCCGGCTTGCTTGAGGAAGCAGGTATTGCCTATCGATATGAATATCCGTTCGAGATAAAGACGGGAAAAATGCAAAAATGTTTTCATCCGGATTTCTACTGTTTTGATCCTGAGTCTCACCGCGAGTTTGTTTGGGAGCATTTTGGATTGATGGATGACACTTCCTACCGGTTGCATGCCGAAGAAAAGCTGATGATATATACGTTTTCAGGTGTTTTTAATGATAAAAACCTTGTCGTCTCATTTGAGGAGAAAGAGCATCCCTTGAATCCGGATGAGATACAGAGAAAACTGACGGGTTTCCTGCAAAAACTGAGGGAGTGATGTGCGCTGATGTGCGCGCGCTGCACGGTTTTCAGGCAAATTTTGGTGCTTTTTTAGAGGATGCTGAAAAAAGTGACCACTTTTTTCGTATGGGCGCGCACAATCTTGAAGAAGCGCGCTTTCTCCGCGCAATAAAAGCTCGATTTCCCTTAAAAAATAGGCCGCAAGATTGTCGTAAACCTCCAAAAACTCCAATTTTGCACGAAGTTGCGCGGAAAAATGACAGATCGTGCTCATTTTTACCTGCGACCCGAATGCTTTCACAGCATTAACGCGCGTGCGGTATGGTGCCTAAAACGCAGTTTTCTGAAAAAAGTGACCAAAATTCACCAAAAAAAGCTGCAACGCTAGAACACAAGCTCAATTACTTCTTCCATCGTCTCAACAGGATGGAACGTAATTCCTTTCTTCACTATCTCCGGAATCTCATCCAGGTCGCGCACATTCTGCTTTGGAATGATTATGTCCTTTATCTTGTTGCGTTTCGCGGCAACCGTCTTCTCTTTAAGACCGCCAATCGGCAGCACTTTTCCGGTAAGAGAGAGTTCGCCTGTCATTGCGAGGTGCGGCTTGATCTTCCTGCCCTTGATGAGTGACAGAAGTGCCGTCGCCATGGTAATTCCTGCTGACGGGCCGTCTTTTGGTGTCGCACCTTCAGGCACGTGCAGGTGAATTGAATTCTTGTTGAACCAGTCTGCCTTGACGATTTTTTCCTTTATGACATACTGCCGGACCCAGCTCATTGCAATGGCGCATGATTCCTTCATGACGTCGCCGAGCTGACCGGTAAGCTGCAGTCCCTTCCTGACATCACCTGACACCTGGGACATTGCCTCAATCAGGAGCGTGTCGCCGCCCATGCTCGTCCATGCAAGACCGATTGCCGTTCCGGCAATATCTGCCTTAAGAATTTCGCTCTCGTCGAACACCGGCTTGCCCAGATACTTCTCGATGATTTCCGGAGTGACCGTAAGCGGGGCAGGGGCAGCATCTGCCTCCACAATCTCTGCCGCGTACTTGCGGTGTATCTTGTCGAGATTCTTCTCGAAGTTACGTACGCCGGCCTCACGTGCATACGAGTTGGCAATCGTCAGAAGCGCTTCCTTTCCATATTTGACCTGGTTCTTCTTGAGACCGTTCTTCTCAAGACTCTTCGGGACAAGGTACTTCTTTCCGATTTCAACCTTCTCCTGGTCAATATATCCCGACAGCTGGATTATTTCAGCACGGTCAAGCAGCGGCTCCGGCACTGTGTCGAGCGTGTTCGCCGTAAGGATGAACAGTACATCCGACACATCAAACGGCAGGTCCAGATAGTGGTCGCGGAATGCAACATTCTGCTCAGGATCAAGAACTTCAAGCAGTGCGCTCGCCGGGTCTCCCTGCATGCTCTGTGTCATCTTGTCGACTTCATCAATAAGGAAGACGGGAGCCTTGTCCTTCACGATCTTAAGTCCCTGAATGATTTTTCCCGGCATTGCACCGACGTACGTGCGCCTGTGTCCCTTGATTTCAGCTTCATCGCGCATGCCGCCTACAGAAAAGCGGTAGAACGGCTTGTTCATAGCCCGTGCGATAGAATGCCCGACGCTAGTCTTACCGACACCCGGCGGACCTACCAGCAGCAGGATTGAGCCTTTCGAGTCCTTCTTGAGCTTACGTACTGCCAGATACTCAATGATGCGCTTCTTCACGTCATCAAGTCCGTAGTGGTCTGCTTCAAGAATTTTCTTTGCTTTTCCCATATCGTAGTCGACCCACTCAGGTTCATTCCACGGCAGGTTTGCAATAGTCTCAAGATAATTTCTCGTGACAATATATTCCGATGAGCCCGGCTCCATGAGCTGCAGCTTATCAAGCTCACTTTCCACCGTCTCCTTTATTTCACCCTCAAAGTGGAACGCGTCTATTTTCTCCTTGAATTTCGCGTAATCACTGCTTTTGGCGTCAGTCGTCATGCCAAGTTCTTCCTTAATGGATTTAAGCTCCTCCTTAAGGAAATATTCCCGCTGACTCTTTTCCACGCGGTCATTAAGCTCGCCCTGAATCTTCTTCTGAATGCGCAGCAACTCCTGCTCCTTCTTGATGAACACGAGCACCGTCTCCATGCGCTGCCGCACATTGTTCATCTCGAGCACGCGCTGCTGTTCCTCCTTGTCAATGTTCAAAATGGATGCAATGAAATCCGCAATCTTACCCGGATGGTCAATATTCACCATGTTAAGGCGCATTTCCTCGCTGAACAGCGGATTATTCTCACTGACTTCCTTCATCTCGCTGATGAGTGCACGCGTCAGGGCCTTAACCTCGAACGTGTCATCCTCTTCATCCTCAAGATACTCGACAATGGCCGCCATCGGCTCCTTTACATGAATGCGCTTACGTATCTTGAACCGCTTGTGCGTGGAAATAAAAAGTCGGAGGCCAAGCGGTCTTAGGAAGACAATACTCAGG
>JAZUFS010000138.1:0-3936 GCA_045640805.1 Treponemataceae bacterium | reverse complement strand
TGGGATATGTTCCCGTCAATTCTGTTCTTTGATACGCGTGATTATTCCGTTCAGGATGATCTTTTCAAACGGCTTGCGTTCTTTGCAGAGAAAGAGGGCTGGCGCGGGACACTTGCTCCGGACGAAGCGATTGCCGGACAGCACGGTTACAACGCACATGATTACAGGGCGGAAACACTCGCCGCGTTCTTTGATAAGGCTTGGAAGGAAAACTTCCCGCTCAACAGACTTGAACGCGAACTGTGCACCATCCTTACAAAGAACGGAATCATCAGGAAAACTGACGGCGGATACAGTGAAGGCGAGGGTGCAATCATCTCAATTTCACAGGAATCTGCGCGGTACCTCCGCAGCCAGCTTCTGTCGCACGAAACATTCCATGGCCTTTATTTCACGACAGAATCTTTCCGTGACAAGGTTGCCGAAGTCAGAAGCACTACAGACAAAAAATCTCTTGATTTCATATACGGCTATTTTGAGTCGCAGCCTTCGCTGGGATACGATCCGTCTGACGAGTATCTCATGCAGAATGAGTTCATGGCGTATGTGCTGCAGCTTGGCGTCGGCAGTGTGCCGTCGTACTTTGCCGAAAATCTTGCATGGCGCGGATCTGTCATGCAGGCAATGCCTGAACTGTCAGCATATATCCGCGAGACAAATGCTTCGGGCATAGTTGCTGCGGCGCGGAAACTTGACGATTTTGTATTTGATACGTGGTCTATGAACGCAGGGCGCCCGTGGATTGTCTCCATGGGCTATTAGGCGGCAGCGGTTCCTGATTTACGCGGTTGATGTTCCGTCCGATGACAGGCGGGAGATTGAGTTCGGGACAGCCGATATCAAGATTGAAATGCTTTTCGGCGTTGACGCACGTCAGCGGTCCGTGTCCCGGCATAATGACCGTATCATCCTGCTGTGTAAGTATTTTCTGCTGAATGTTTGAAATGAGGTTCTGCCGCGCGTAAGAGTTGCTCGTAGAACCAAGCCGTCCTGCCGTGAGTGAGTCTCCCGTAAAAATTACCCGGCCAATCTTGTAACACATGGAATCTGGTGAGTGACCCGGAACTGCCATGTAGCCGATGGTGAAACCCGCCACCTTGATGATACCGTCATCCTTAAGGACGTTCGTGTCAGCTCCTGCGACTTCATAATCTGCCGCGTAAATCTTCGGTGTGTAAATTTTCCGGAGTGTCCCTAATCCGCGTGCATGACTTCCATGATTATGCGTAATCAGACAGGCAACGAGCTTGTAGTGATTTTCTTCAATATGCTCAATAATCTGCCGGGTCACTTTTCCCGGGTCGATGATGATTGCTTCGTTTGTAATGGTGTTCGCGACGATGTAACAGTTTGAAAAGCCTTCAAGATTGAGGTGGAAGTAGATTTTCATTCTTCATTGACCTCCGTTGAAAGCAGTGCCTCGCGCGTGTTCGACAGTTTGAATGATACATTCTGCTGTTCAATTTCGTAGAAGCAGGTTTTCTTTATGTTGCAGTTTCTGAACGAGGTGTCCAGAAGCTGTGCGCGGATGAAGCGTGAATTGTACAGGTCAGAGTCGTCAAACGAAGACTGCGCCGCGCGGATACCGCAGAAATTGTTGTGGACAAGATCTGAGTTTGTAAAAAGAATGTGCGAGAATGTTGCGCCCGCAAATGATGTGAACTGCAGGTTTGACTTAATCAGGTTGCAGTCTGCGAAAACCGCGTAGTCGAACGAGCAGATTCGTGAGCGGAAATTTTCTGAGTGAACGTTCGTGAAGATACAGTGCTGGAAATTGCAGCCGTAGAATTTCTTTTCTGAGAAATCCATGTCGGCAAAATGGAGTCCGGGACAGGAAAGCCCGATTATTTTTTCGTGTGTCTGGATGTAATTGCGTACCTGGGCGAGAAATGTGTCTTTGTCCTTGAGATGCTCAAGACAATAACTTTTTCCATGGACTATTTCGCCGTTTTCATCGAAACAGGAGACGGCAGCCTTGTTGCAGCCGCTTTCTGAACAGATTTCTTCATTGAACATGTAAATATGTTAGGTCATTGTACATATTTAGTCAAATGGGTTACAATAATTGTATGTGCTGGAAATGTGGAAAAGACCTTTCATATTATGCAAATTCTGTCATCAGCCGCTCTGAGTCATGTCCTTCATGCGGTGTTGATATCCGTTCCTGTAAAAACTGTAAGTTTTATGAACCAGGTGCCCATTACGACTGTCATGAAACAATTGATGAACTTGTGCAGGATAAAGAGCGCGGCAATTTCTGTGACTATTTTTCATTGAATCCAAAAGCCGCTGCAAAAGCAGGTGAGACTTCGGGGCAGAGCGCCGCACAGAAAGCCCGGTCTGCATTTGACAGCCTTTTCGGAGACTGACATGCGTCCTCAGTTTGCGTTCCTTGATTCCGGTACCGGCGGAATTCCCTACATGCTTTATCTGAAACAGCATTTTCCTGATGCGAGATGTGTCTATCTCGGGGATACTGCAAACTTTCCATATGGTGAAAAGTCAGCGGATGAGGTTATTGCCTGTACAAAAAAGGCAGTTTCCCTTATTTTGGATAAATTCAATCCGGAAGCGATTGTCATTGCCTGCAACACGATGAGCGTGACAGCTCTTGCTGCCGTGCGTGAAGCATTCCCTGAAATTCCTTTCGTGGGAACTGTGCCTGCCATCAAGCTCGCAGCAGCTGTAACTGAGAATAAGTGCATCGGCTTGCTGGCCACCCGTCAGTCAGTCAGCAACCCGTACACAGAAAAGCTGATAGCTGACTTTGCAAGCGACTGCCGTGTAATAAAACGCGGAGATCCTGACCTCATAGACTTCATTGAAAAGAAATTGTTCACCGCGTCCGAAGAAGAACGGGTGGCGGTGGTAACCCCGGCAGTGGAATATTTCCGCTCACAGGGCGCCGATACCATCATCCTGGGGTGCACGCATTTCATTCACATGGCAGAAGACATTCAGAAAGCGGCGGGCAGCGGAGTGCGCGTCATTGACAGCCGCGACGGTGTCGTCAAGCAGGCGATGCGTGTTATTGGCGGCAAGAAGGGCGGCGCTGCAGAAGACATGACGTTCTTCATTACCGGTGACGGCGACCGTGCTGAGTACGAGACGCTCGCGCAGAATCTGCACATCCCGTTCGGCGGAAAACTGGATTAAGTTTGACGTTCTTATGTATAAGGATATAGAATAAGAGTGTTGTCATAGCGTATATACGCAGCCCGGAATACCATTTTCCAGAAACGGGGCAGACATAACAGTTATGTTTGAGGAGAAGTTATAATGAAGAAAATTATCGGTCTTGCAGCAGTACTGCTTGTTGTTCTGATGCTTGTTTCATGTACATCTACAGTTCCAATCAGTTCAAACAACAATTTCCCAGGTGACGGAAGATATGAGATTCTGGGAAGAGTTTCCATTGAAACATTACAGTCTCAGTCAGGTTATATGCTCTTGCTTGAAGAAGCAAAGAAACAGTATCCTAATGCTGATGATATCGTAAATATCATGGTCGATGCAAAGAAGACAACATTCTTCTTTATCTTCGACATGTACACATACAAGATGACCGCTTTGGCCATCAAGTATAACTGAGAAAGACACTCATACTGAAATAAACTGAACCAATAAAAAAAGGGCCTCGTTTCGGCCCTTTTTTATTTTCATTCTGTTTGAAACAGTCTGATCAGTTCAGTTTTGCAGCTATGGCGTCAATGAAGTCCCAGCTGTTCAGAATTTCCTTTGGTGCAGGTTCTGCAAGTGCCTTAAGGTCGCCTGTCATGACGCCGCTTTCAATCAGGTCAAGTGTGGCCTTCTCAAGCTTCTTTGCGAATTCGCCGAGCTCCGGTGTATCATCCAGTTCTGCGCGCTTTGCAAGTGCACCTGTCCATGCGAAAATCAGGGCGACAGGGTTGGTGCTTGTCTTTTCGCCTTTAAGGT
>JAZUFS010000137.1:0-7766 GCA_045640805.1 Treponemataceae bacterium | reverse complement strand
CTATAGTCTCAAAATCGGCATTTTGTCGAAGGTTGCCTTCCCTTTGCGGAGCAGGGGGGATTCGAACCCCCGATACCCTTTAGGGGTATAACTCCTTAGCAGGGAGCCACCTTCGGCCTCTCGGTCACCACTCCAAGATGTAATTTATAAAAAATTGAATCCCAGAAAACCAGGATTCTAAATCTACGGAGCAGGGGGGATTCGAACCCCCGGTACGTCGCCGCACAACGGTTTTCAAGACCGCCGCCTTAAACCACTCGGCCACCGCTCCATAAAAATCTTGATTAGAATACTAGAAAACCCCTTTAGTGTCAAGACTAGAGCTGTTTTCCAGTAGCAATTTTCTCCTTAAGGCGGTCAAGTTTCTTGCCTGTAAGGGTTGGCTCTTCGCCATTGAGCATTTTTCTGAGGTCATCCATCTCTTCGCCTGAGAAACGGACTCCCTTTTCCATATTGTTTTCGAAGGAGGCTGTCGCCAGAGGTGCTACCTTGCGTGTAATTTCAAGGATTGTCTCTGCATAATCGCGGATTTCCTTCTGTGCGTGGCTTTCAAGACGCAGCTGCAGGAAGTGGAACAGATTGTGAAGATCAATCTGCCAGTACATCTCTGTGTAGAGAGAAAGCGGCAGGTTTACGCGTGCAAGTTCGCGTGCGAGTCCGCCATCCACCATCTCCTTGTATTCAGCGTATGCCTGTGTCTGGCCTGCTTCGAGCTTATCCTGAATGGAAGCTGCATATTCGTGGGTAACAGGCTCTGTGCTGCGTCCCTGCTTGTTGTCCGTGCTCTGTTTTGCGACGTCCATATCTGCCGGCAGATAGAACTCATCGCGCATAATTGAGTAGCGACCGGAAATTTCATTGACACGTGCTGTCCTGTGGCGGATCCACTGACGTGCGACGAAAATCGGCATCTTAACATGGAATGTCAGGATGACCTGCTCAAACGGGGATGTATGCTGATGGCGCAGCAGGTAATCGATAAGGCCTGCATCTTCGCGGACGGTCTTTGTACCGTCGCCGTAGGAAACACGTGCTGACTGTACGATTCTGGAGTCACCTCCCATGTAATCAACGAGACGGACAAATCCGTGGTTTAATACCTGGAACTCCTTATCAAGAATTTCTTCTGCTTCTGGAACAATACAATGACCCATATCTTACCTCTACCTAAGTTTCTATATCTCTATAATGCCACATTTAGCGCCCGTACGCAAGATTTAAGGCGGACGGGCCTGGCTCCGAGTTCTTAAAGATTTGCGCCGGTTCCAGCCTTTGCTGCAGCTGCGCGCTTTATGGATGCTGCAAACACTTCGTTCTGGTCGCTGCGTGTCGGAATACTGAAGATTGGCTTACCACCATTATCCCTGCGGTAAATGAGTTCGGCATCTACGGCGTAGGCTGGACTTTCGGGATCATTAATCCACCAGTCAAGAACGGTGACGACAGAATTCGTGTATTTGATCAGATTGAAGATGTTTGCATTCTTTGAGTTTTTGCCACCTACAAGGACATCAAGCCGGCGTGACACTATATTCGGGACCGGGAACTGATACGGACTGAAAATGTGCTGGACGCCCAGATCGTCTCTCTCCATTGCTTCTTTCGGGTTTTCCTTATACGCCTGAATGGCTTTGAAAAGAATGTAGTCGAATGCTGATTTCAGTTTTGCGACGCGCTGACCGAGCGGTGGTACAAGCCGGTCTGGTTCAGGTCTGTCAAGGAAACGCAGGTCGAACTGCAATCCGGCCAGGAACTGATTGCGTGCATACCACAGCAGGTTACTCGTCATCTTTTTGCCGAGTGCAGAACCCGCATATTCTATACTTGCAGAAAGGTTTCCGCAGTAATCACGCAGAATGGAGCAGTATTTCTTCTCGAACAGAACTTCGCGGTATTCGACCCATTCCTGCAGGATGTGCGTAATGGAATCGTCGCCAAGAAGTTCTGTCACCTCGTTATCTGGCGTGAAGTTTATGTTTCTGAAGCCCATGAAAAAGTCTTCAATGACACGCAGCAGTACGACGACAATCTGCAGAGGGTTTTCTTTGTTCAGGTAGTTGAAGCCATCCGGGAACTGATAGAGCGGCTGGAAATACGGGAACATATCCGGCATTTCGTGGATGGCAGAAAAACCGGCGTCGGGGAACAGTGCTTCAAGCGTTTTGAGCCCTTTGACGACCTGGTCACGGCTTGCCTGCTTCTGGGCGGCTTTCTTTGCCTTTTCCTTCTGTTCGGCGGTTTCCTGAGCAGTGGGTTCGGGATCTTTGTCAGGGAATACCAGGTCAAACTTAGTCATGCCCAGGAACGAGAGGATGCGCGGACTTTCCGCCTTCATGATTTCAGGATACGGCACAATATCCGTGCATGTCATGCGTAAAAGAACCGGATACAGACGGCTGAGCGTGTGCTCGTACAGGTACAGCCAGGCGGATGCAGCGGCACGTGATGTCAACTGCATTGATTCTGCTTTATCCGGGAAGGTTTTTGAGGCAATCATGCACAGTTTCTGAATTGTTTCCTTGACCCTGTTTTCACCAAGAAAATAGACTTTATACAGGCATGAGTAAATGGACTTGATGAGCGGCATGAGCTGAGAAAGCGTGACATTTGCTGAATCTGTGGAAATTGCGGCCATCTGCTTTTCAATTTCGGTGATGCTCCATGAACTGACGGTGCGTATCGTTTTGAAAAAGGCAGAATTATCGGTTTTAATTTTTTCCTGTGTAGCCGGATCCGTGTGACTCGACATGATTTTTATGGAATCGCAGAACGTTTCGATATTCTTGATATGGGCAGGTAACTGTACATCAATGAATCCGCTGGAGATTTTGTCTGAGCGCAGGGCCTTGAAAAGGGCTGCCAGAAAAACCGGTTTCGGCTTGACTCCGTAGTCAATGAGCATATCGTCCATGGCCTGTTTGACTTTGGCAGGTGCGTTCGGGAGCATGAGACGCGGCGCAGACGGTTTTGAAGATGCAGCATATCCCGCTGCCTGAGATGCAATGTCAGTAGAAGAAGGACGTCCGCCTGGTGTACTTGAGATTTTACCGGTAACAACGCGGTTTGAAGAATGCTTTTGGGGCAGAGTTTTTTCATCTATAGGGCGTGACTTTTCAATGCCGACGGTTCCACCCAGTGTCTTCATCATCCGCTTTGCTTCTTCTGCGTCTATGAGTCCGATATTCTGCCGGGTCCTGTCAAGTTCTCCAGGTTCATACACCGCTTTTGGTCTGTCGTTATCTGCCATTTTTACTCCTGCAATTCACCGTGTAGGCTGATATGCTTTTTTTACATTCTGAGTGACTGCTTACGGATAATGCCAGGGAAATCCTTAAGGTGGATGAGCGTGCCATCCTTTGTCTTAAGGTCACCGCTGAACATTCCGTACATGATGTGGTAGTCAGAACGCAGGATAAGCATGCTGTCTATTCTGTGGTTCACTGAAACCGGCTCAAAGAACAGGTCAATCATACTTTCTGTGTCCTGAATAATCCATTTGCCTTCAATGCCGAACGGATGTGTTATCTTTACAGGCGGAAGAGGCGTTATCTCATTATCAGTATACAATACATTTTCATTATATGCCGCATCATCTATTGCGGAAATAGAGCTCGCGGCAATGTGGAACGAGAGTTTCTTTCCGTTGTACGTACCGGTTGCGGTAAGTTCCTCAAGTTTTGAGCGCAGTTTGTAGTAGGCGCGCCGGTAAATGAACAGTCCGGAGCTTTCTTCTTCCGTACATTTATGCAGTGCGCCGGTCGTGATGTTGGTAATTGATCCCTTAAGGGCACCTGCGCCGCACAGCGAAGCCGCGCAACGCCGTTTTGTCGGGGCCGGTGTGACGGAAAAAATTTCTGCATAGGAAGGGCCGTCTGTTTTTATGAGGAAAGCGGCGGTAAATGACGGCTTTGTCGAGTCTCCCTTGATGTTGAAATACAGTGACAGGCGGCTTTTGCTTCTGTCCCAGCTGATGCGCACATAGCGGTCCTGATTGTATGTCGAGCAGATTGCCTTTTTCAGGTTCTTTGACAGGAGTCGTCGCATACCGAATACGGAGCGGTATGCATGGCGCTTTCCGGTCTGCCTGTTCCACAGGATGATTTCTGCAAAGTCGTAGTATTTGACATCAAGCAGTTCAACGATGCCGATATATGCGTCTGTAATGAATGAGAATGAGATGTTTGCCCTGATGCGGAAATTTGAAAAAACGGGAAGCAGCGGCATGTCATGAAAATGATTGGTAATGTCGCTTATGTCGAGTCTGTCAGGTGCGGCAGAAAATGAACCGAAAACCGGTTTGCCATCCTGAATGATTTTTTCTGGCGGAGCAGTCAGCTCTCGTGTATACATTTTCCCATCCTCTTGATGAGATTATACTCTAATGAGGTAAAAAGGGCAAATAAACTTGCCGACATGGATTTTACGGTCTATCATGATGATATGAGCATTATCCTTTATTCGCTGGGAGCCGCTGAGGAAGTCACTGGTTCCAAGCACGTATTTGAGATTGATGGACGTCCATTCCTTGTTGATTGCGGTGCATTTCAGGGAAAATGGAACGATGCCGACGCAAAAAACAGGGATTTTAATATTCCCGCGGATAAGATTCAGGCCGTAATATTGACGCATGCACATTATGACCACTGCGGCCTGCTGCCTGTACTCGGCAAAAAAGGCTTTACGGGAAATATGTACGCGACACCTGCAACACGTGACCTTGCAAGCCTTATCATGATGGACAGCGCGAACATACAGGCGCACGATGCCGCGTACCGCAAGAAACAGGCAGCAAAGAAGGGCGAAAAATACACGTGGAGTCCGCTTTTCGACGAGGGTGACGTTGTGTATACGACAAATCAGATAGTCGGCCTGTCGTACAATAACAGAATGTACATTGCTCCGGATGTAAGCCTTGAGTTCTTTGATGCCGGTCATATTCTGGGTTCTGCCTTTGCAAGCGTTACCGTCACCGAGAAAAAATTCCTGGGACGTACTAAAGAGACGAACATTCTGTTTACGGGAGATCTGGGCCGTAAGGGTAAGCCTATTATCCGCGACCCGGCAACGAAAGTGCCGGCCCCTGACTACATTGTGCTTGAAAGTACGTACGGTAACAGGAAACACGAGGATAAGGACCAGGCCATGGAGATGCTGGCAAAGGTTGTCCGTCGCGCAATAGATAAGAAGGGAAAGATCATCATTCCGGCGTTTGCCATTGAAAGGACGCAGGAACTTGTGTACTACTTCCACCGCCTGTTCGAGAAACGCAAGATTCCGGAAATTCCGATTTACGTTGATTCCCCAATGGCGACGAACGCCACGAGTATATTCCAGGTACATCCTGAGTGCTACGATGAAGAAACACACCAGGCATTCCTGACGCACCACAAGAACCCGTTCGGTTTCAATGCGCTGAACTTCGTGACAAGCATTGAGGAGTCGAAGTCACTGAACGAGAAGGAAGGGCCGCTCATCATCATCAGTGCGGATGGTATGTGTGAAGCTGGACGTGTCGTACATCACCTTGCGAACAACATCGATCAGGAAGAGAACACTATCCTGCTCGTCGGTTTTATGGGCGAAAATACGCTTGGCCGCCGCCTGCAGAACAGGGAACCCGAGGTCAAGATTATGGACCAGTGGTACCAGGTGCGGGCACAGATTGAGCAGATCAACGCCTTCAGTGCGCACGCCGATTACACTGAAATCATCAGCTGGCTGAACGAGATAGACACGAGCCGTCTGAAGAAAATCTTCATGGTTCACGGTGAGCCGGATGCGCAGGCGTTCCTGAATGAACGTCTGCACGAGGCTGGTTACAAGAAAGTCCAGATAGTGAAGTACGGCGAAAGCTACGAGCTGTAGTGATGGGACGTCACTGATAGTGGCCTTTGCAGGCTGCTATTTCTATTATTTCGCCGGCAATCTTGTATACCAGGCGATGTTCATCATCAGTCCACCTCAATAAGTTCATGTTCTACACCCTTACCTTCTTTCAGCTCCTTGATGCTTTCTTCAAGAAACTTCATGTTGGCTTCGCTGTAAAACGGGTCAGAGTCAACAGGGAACGGCATGCCGTTTTCTCTGACAAATCTTTTGGCGAAAATAGTGAATGCGGTAGAAAGATTCATGCCGATATCGTCGCAGATGAATTCCATTTTTTTCTTTAAGTCTGAGTTCATTCTAAAATTAACAGTTGATGATGTCATAATAAGCCCCCGAAAAATGTAGAGTGATGTGTATTCAAATGATATTATTATACATACAAATTATATCAAATGATAGGAATTGTAAAGAAAAAAGTGTCAGTTAGTTTTCCGGGTGCTGTTCCATGTAGGTGACGTAATCTTCGCCCCAGTACTCACAGAGCATGGCACGCAGGGTTGAACTCAGGTTGAAACATGATGTGATGCACAGAAGAAGGGCAAGGCAAAATACTGCACAGACTGTTGCTGTGACAGATCTGAAAAAGCGGTTTTTGTTCATGACACTCTCCGTAACTTTATGAAATGGCGCAAGGCACCGTTTGACACCATAGCACACGGGAGAGGAGATTTTAATGATTTATGAAAAAAGGTTAATTCCAGGGTTTAGTCTGCTGCATCTCAGACATTTTGGCGACGAACGCTTCCTTGTCGTTGATCATCAGGACTGGCTGGCCTGTTGCGTCAATTGTGTCACGCCACATTGAGCTTTCAGGGCTTACCTTGTTTCTGTGGTGCGTTACGAGCTTTATCGGCAGGTGGACGTATTTGTCGTGAAGCAGACCGATGACGATCTTTGTCTTTCCGGCCATTGCTGCGTGAACGGCGTTGTTGCCGAGGCGCTCGCAATAGATTGAGTCTGACGGGTTGGCGCATGCAGAGCGTATCTGGTAGCTTGGGTCAATGTATTTCAGGTTGATGTGGATGTTCTTATTCTTGAAGTACTCGGTAATCTTATCTTTCAGGAAGACGCCGATGTCGCTGAGTTTCTTGTTGCCTGACGCATCCGTGCCTTCAACGGCCTCAAGCAGGTCCTGGCCCGCGCCTTCTGCAACAATGACGACCGCGTGCTGCCGTTCTTCAAGACGGCGCTCAAGCTCCCGCAGGAAGCCGTTTTCGCCTTCAAGGTCAAACGGTACTTCAGGAATAAGGCAGAAGTTCGCTTCGTGGCTTGCCATGGCAGTAGCCGCTGCAATAAAGCCGGATTCGCGTCCCATCAGCTTGATCAGGCCTATGCCGTTTATGTGGGAATGCGCTTCCATGTGCGCGGCAGAAACTGCCTCAGTTGCTTTCTGGACGGCGGTATCAAAACCGAATGAACGCTGGATGAAGATAAGGTCGTTGTCGATTGTCTTCGGAATACCGATGACGCTGATTTTAAGACCGCGCTTTTCGAGCTCGTTTGCCACATCAAGTGCGCCGCGCTGTGTGCCGTCACCGCCTACAATGAAGAGCATGTTCATGTTCAGCGCTTCAACTGCATCCGCTATCTCAATGACGCGGTTACCACCGCCGCGGCTTGTTCCAAGAATGGAACCTCCGCTTTTATGGATGTCATCGACCATATCAGGGCACAGGTCAATCGGCTCGAATCCGTGGTCTGGCAGCAGTCCCTTGAAACCAAAGCGTATACCGCGGATGCGGCGGACGCCATAGCGGTTCCACAGGCAGCGTACGACCGCACGGATGACGTCGTTCAGTCCGGGGCACAGGCCTCCGCAGGTGCAGATACCTGCATTGACATGCTAAGTCGGAGGCCAAGCGGTCTTAGGAAGACAATAC
>JAZUFS010000136.1:0-7352 GCA_045640805.1 Treponemataceae bacterium | reverse complement strand
GCGACTGCGCCTGCTGCAACGCGCGCTGCAGTTTCACGGCCTGATGAGCGGCCGCCTCCCCGGTAATCGCGTAGACCGTACTTTGCGTCGTACGTGTAATCGGCGTGTCCCGGGCGGTACATATCCTTTATGTTGCTGTAATCAGCAGAGTGCTGCGATGTGTTCCTGATGATGATTGCTATAGGCGTTCCCGTCGTGACGCCTTCAAAAAAGCCCGATACGATTTCGGCGCGGTCCGGTTCACTCCGGCTTGTGACGGCGGCATTGGCGGCCGCTGCCTTACAAACGTCACTGGCCTTTTCTGCGGCATCAGCTTTAATGGCGGCTGGCGCTTTCTGGCCAGGGCGACGTCTGTCCAGCTCTGCCTGAATACGCTCAACATCAAGCTCTATACCTGCAGGACAGCCATCAATGACGCAGCCAAGCGCATCCCCGTGACTTTCACCGAAAGTTGTTACCTTGAAAAGAGTTCCGAATGTATTTCCTGCCATAATCTGCTCCGTTAACCGCATGCAAAACAATCGTGTTGTGCGTTTTTTATCATCGTACCTAATTTGACTGAATCGTGCAAGTTTTCATGTATACGTGCAGTGTAAATCGCTTTCCTTTTATCTTAAACCTATTGAAACTTATGCATAAAAATGCAATAATCTGCATAAACTTACGAAAATATGCGTGGAGGCATACAAATGGCAAAGTTGCGCGGTGCATTTACCGCACTTATTACCCCAATGTTTGAAGATGGTTCAGTTGATTATGAAGGATGGAGAACACTCATCCGTCAGCAGCTTGAAGGTGGCATTAACGGTCTCGTTCCACTCGGAACAACAGGTGAGACACCATGTCTCAATGAGAACGAAGAAGAGCCAAAACTCATCGATATTGTTATTTCTGAAGTCCACGCATATAAACAGAAGCTCAAACAGATGGGTAAAGACCGGGATATCCCCATTATCATGGGTGCCGGTTCCAACAATACAAAGGATGCTGTCTGGTACGTCAGCCGCGCCAAGGAAATGGGCGCAGACTACGCACTCGTCGTTACACCGTACTATAACAAGCCGAGTGATGAAGGCATCTACCGTCATTTCGAAGCTGTTTCAAAAGTCGGCATCCCTATTATCGTGTACAACATTCAGGGTCGTACCGGTAAAAACATTTCAACAGACCTGCTGTGCCGCATAGCAGAGTTGCCGAATATTGCCGGAGTTAAGGAAGCTTCAGGCAGTATCAGCCAGATGATGGAGGTGATTGCCCGCATCAGCCGCAAAAAGCCGGATTTCTCCGTACTCTGCGGTGATGACGGTCTGACACTCCCAATGGTTGCAGCCGGCGGTGACGGTGTCGTATCTGTCGTTTCAAACCTGTGCCCATCCCTCGTTACCGAAATGGTCAATAAGGCTCTGGAAGGCGATATTGCCGGCGCACGCGAGATTCACTACAGACTGCTGCCGTTCTTCAAGGCTGCGTTTGTTGACGGAAACCCGACATCAATCAAGTACGCAATGAAAGTTAAGGGATTGCCATCTGGCGGACTGAGACTGCCGCTTGTTGAAGTCAACGATAACGCAAAGAAAGTAATTGAAGCTGCACTTAAGGAGTGCAACCTGTAAAAACAGAAGCGGCAGTTGTTGAAACTGCCATACATGCCGCAGAAAAGTGGCCACAAGGAGATTAACTATGAGTAACAAGATAAAGGTTGGAGTTTTAGGTGCTACCGGTATGGTAGGCCAGAGATACATCAAACTGCTGGAAAATCATCCGTGGTTTGAGGTTACGTACGTTGCAGCAAGTCCGCGTTCAGCTGGAAAGGCTTACAAGGACGCCGTCGCAAACCGCTGGCTTATCGGAAGCGATATTCCTGCAGCAGTTGCAGATCTGATTGTTCAGGATGCAAACGACGAGAAGCTCGCACTCGGCAAGTGCCAGTTCGTATTCAGCGCACTTGAAATGGGTAAGGATGAAATCAAGGCCCTTGAAGCAGCATACGCTGCAGAAGGCATTCCGGTCGTTTCAAACGCATCCGCTAACCGCTGGACAGAAGATGTCCCAATGCTCGTTCCAGAAATCAACTTCAAGCACCTGGATGTAATTGCAGAGCAGAAGAAGCATCACGGCTGGGATAAGGGTTTCATTGCTGTAAAGCCAAACTGCTCACTCCAGACATACATGATGCCGATTTACGCGCTCCAGCAGGCTGGTTACCCGATCAAGAGAATGATCGTCACCACACTGCAGGCAACAAGCGGCGCAGGCTATCCTGGCGTTGCTTCATTCGACATGATTGACAACATCGTTCCATACATTGGCGGTGAGGAAGAGAAGACAGAAAAGGAATGCCTCAAGATTCTCGGCTCTGTAAAAGACGGCAAGATTGAGAATGCAGCAGGTCCGCTCGTTTCATCAACATGTACACGCGTTCCTGTTGTGGATGGTCACACAGCATGCGTTTCACTCGAGTTTGACCTGCCGGAAGACAAGAAGCCTTCAATCGAAGAAATCATCAAGATCTGGACAAGCTTTAAGTCACTGCCACAGGAACTTGATCTGCCTTCAGCTCCGGTCAATCCGATTGTCTACCGCTACGAAGAAAACCGCCCGCAGCCACGCCGTGACCGCGAGACAGAAAAAGGCATGGCATGCGTTGTCGGCCGCCTCAGAAAGTGCCCTGTGTTCGACGTAAAGTTCGTCGCACTCAGCCACAACACAAAGCGCGGTGCTGCTCTCGGCGGTATCCTGAACGCAGAGCTTCTTAAGGCAAAAGGATTCTTCGACAATCTGTAATCAGAAGAGTTTCTGATGTGAACGCACCCCTGATATTGAACAATACGTTCAGTTTCAGGGGCGTGTTTTTATGACATAATGACGCTGACTGTCAATATGACAAAAAGGCTTTTTTTGTCTTGCATTTTCCGTAAATAGTAATACAATAGATATATGCTTGATTGGATATTCGTTCTTGAACTTCTTGGCATTATCACTCTATCCCTGGCAGGAATCTGGCTCGCTTTTTATCTGATATGCTGGATTATCCTCATTGTGCTATGCCTGCCAATCAGCATGAAAAAAGAATATACAACGCCATCTTTCTTTTTTGGTAAGGTCATGAACTTCGGGTACTGGGTTCTGTGCGGTAATGCACGGATCCGCATGCACGCAACCGGTCTTGAGAAAGTTCCTTATGGGACACGGTTCCTGCTTGTATCAAATCATCGCTCATCCTTTGATAATATGGTCCAGACCTATCTTCTGAAGAAGGAACTGCTGGCATATATTACGAAGAAAGAAAACTTCAAGATTCCGATTGGCAGACATTTCATGAAGAAAATCTGCTATCTTCCTCTGGACCGCGGTGATATCCGCTCTGCTGTAAAAGTCATTAATCAGGCAGCTGATTTCATTCAAAATGATGAATGCTCAATCGGTCTGTTTCCTGAAGGAACAAGAACTAAAAACGGGCTTCTAGGCGAGTTCAAGCCAGGCTGTTTCAAGATTGCGGTTAAATCAAAGTGTCCGATCGTCGTTTCTGTAACTACAGGGGCAGAGATGGTTCATAAAAACTGGCCCTGGAAACCGACACACGTGTATTTTGATGTAATAAAAGTAATTCCTTATGAAGAATATAAGGACATGACGACTGTTGAAATTGCCGGAATGGTGCGTGGCATCATTCATGAACAATTAAGTATAAAAGGAACCGATGCTGGTTCTGAATATAACGAGGAGTTTTACCATTTATGATCACAATTCTGTACAACCCGCTTTCAAACAACAAAAAGGGAGAAAACGCCGTAAAAGAGGTTCAGGCTCTTTTCACTGACAAAGAGGTAAAGAAGGAGAGTGTCTTTACGCTTAAGGATGCAAAATCTTTCATCGATTCCCTTAATCCTGATGATGAGATTGTTCTCTGTGGTGGTGACGGTACTTTATATCATTTCGCAAATGCAGTGTATGAGTTAAAGCCGGAGCAGAAAATATATTATTATGCCGCAGGAAGTGGAAACGACTTTGAGCATGATGCTGAAGAAACAGAGAAGTATCTTGAGAAACTTATTCCGCTCAACGAATTCCTTAAGAATCTTCCTGTCGTTACCGTAAATGGCAACAAGTCATACTTCCTGAATGGAGTTGGTTTCGGCATTGACGGATATTGCTGTGAAGAAGGTGATAAGCTTCGTCTTGAATCTGATGAGCCTGTTGATTATGCCGGCATTGCAATCAAGGGCCTTCTTGGTAAGTTCAAGCCGTCAAATGCAAAAATTACCGTTGACGGCGAGACAAAAAGCTACAGGAAAGTATGGCTTGCTCCAACAATGCTTGGTAAATACTACGGCGGCGGCATGATGGTTGCACCAGCACAGAACCGCTTTAATGAAGCAAAGACTGTATCAAGCGTCGTCTGGTATGGCGGTGGAAAACTCGGTACGCTCATTAAGTTCCCGAAGATTTTCAAGGGAGAACACATTAAGTTCAAGAAAAACGTTGAAATCCGCACCGGTCATGAAATTACCGTCGAGTTTGATAAGCCGCAGGCTCTGCAGATTGACGGTGAGACAGTCTCAAACGTAACTTCATATAGTGTAAGTTTCAAGTGATTTCTATTTATCCAGATGTTCTTTTGTCAGTTTAATGACTGTGCCGCTCAAGAGGAGAAGGGCAATCAGGTTAGGAATTGCCATGAGACCGTTGAAAGTGTCAGCAATATCCCACATAAGGCCCAGATCCATTGTTGCTCCGACAATAGACATGAATGAATAGACAACAAGGAACGGTTTTACCCATTTACTGTTGAATACAAACTCAATGCAGCGTGAACCATACAGTCCCCAGCCAATGATTGTTGAGAATGCAAAGCAGCAGATTGCAACAGCAGTGAAAATTGAAACCCAGTTTCCGTACGTGTTGGTAAAGCCAGAAATTGCAAGGTCGGCACCTGCTGCTTCTCCGTAATTGACGGTCACGCCGCTTGAAAGAATTACCAGAGCAGTAAGTGTACATACAACGATTGTGTCTGCAAAAACTTCAAAAATGCCGAACATTCCCTGCTTTACAGGATTGTCTGTGTCAGAACATGCGTGGGCAATAGAGCCGGTACCGAGACCTGCTTCATTTGAGAAGATTCCGCGTGAAACACCTTTCTTCATGCTCAGGAACATACTTCCGATAATTCCGCCGGTAAATGACTGCGGAGTAAATGCACCTCCGATAATTGCTGCAAATACTGATGGAACGGCCTTTATATTGATGAATACGACACCAAGAGAAAGTAACAGGTAGAGAAGTGCCATGAAAGGAACAAGACGCTCAGTAACAGTACCGATGCGCTTAATACCGCCAAGAAGGACAAGGGCAACAATTCCCGCTATTACAATACCGATTATCAGATTGACATTTCCTGTGCCAATTCCAAGACTGATATTGAAACTTGTGAAAGCTGCATTTATTGATGAAACGATTGTATTTACCTGAGTAGCATTTCCTGTTCCGAATACGGTGAATACACCGAACAAAGCATAAGCGTAAGCCAAGAAATGCCAGTTCTTTGAAAGACCATTCTTGATGTAGTACATTGGTCCGCCAAGATATTCTCCTGTCGGACTTTTTTCACGATAATGAACGGCAAGTGTTACTTCTGCATATTTTGTGCACATTCCCAAGAATGCAGAACACCACATCCAGAAAACGGCTCCCGGACCACCTATTGCAATTGCACCTGCAACGCCTGCAATATTTCCCGTACCGATAGTACCTGCCAAAGCGGTGCAGACTGCCTGAAATGGCGTTATACTGCCATCCGCTGCATCTTTTTTTTCAAAAAGTTTTCCAATTATGCTTTTAATTGAAGCACCGAATTTTCGGACTTGAACAAATCGTGTTCTGATACTGAGATAGATTCCTACACCAATAATACAAATCATTGCGGGAACACCCCAGATAAAGTTGTTTACAGAAGAATTGATGTTTGCAATTGTTTCTAACATTAGAGATTCCTTTTTTGTTGAGTATATAAATTATCATACAAAGCAAAGATTATTGCAAGGAAAAAAGGGTAGGGCACAAAAAAACCTGCAAGCGTCTTGCCTGCAGGCTTTCTTTATCTTATTGGGTGAGTAATTAATTATTCCTTAACACCACCGATTGTCATACCAACAACGAAGTACTTCTGTACGAACGGGTAAACAATCAGGATAGGAACTGTTGCAACAACGGTAACTGCAGCGCGTGTTGAAATAGGGGTTGACTGGTTAGAAGCAGCACCAGATGTAGCAGCAACTGCCATAGAGTTAGCATCTGCTGCAGACTTACTTGAGTTCTGTGACTGCTGAAGGAACATCATGAGAACGTACTGCAGTGAGTACAGTTTAGTTTCTGATGAAGCAAACAGCATTGTGTCAAACCAGCTGTTCCATGCACCGACAGCAACGAACAGACAGGTCATTGCTACTGATGGAATAATCAGAGGGAAGATAATCTGAAGGAAGATTCTGAACTCTGATGCACCATCAATACGGGCTGATTCAACAAAACTGTCAGGCAAACCGTTAATGTAGGTTCTGACCAGAATGAAGTTGAATGAATTGATAAGACCCGGAATGATGTATACCAGATAATTGTTCAGAAGTCCCAGACTCTTCATGAGCTGGTAACCAGGAATAACACCGGCGTTTACATACATTGAAATAACAATGATAGATGTAAGCGGTTTTCTTAAGACATATTCCTTGCGGCTCAGTGCATAAGCAAGAATACAGGTAAGGAATACGTTAAGAACGGTCTGAATGATAGTTCTTGAAACAGAAATCTTAAGTGCATTAGGAATCTGATTTGTTCTGAAAAGCTGCTTGTAATTGAACAGAGTCCATTTGCGTGGCCATACTGAAATACCACCTTTCAGAGAATCAAGACCGTCATTAAGAGAGTAAACTACAGTATTCCAGAAAGGATATACAGTTACGATAACAGTAAGTCCCAGGAAAATGAAGTTGCAGATATTGAATATCTTGTTTCCAATTTCTGTCCGCCTTTTAGCGGCCATAATTTCACTATAATTTGTAGCCATTATATCAACCTCTCTTCACCGAAAATCTTAGCAAGCCAGTTTGCACCAAGAAGCAGGATGATATTAATGACATTCTTGAAAATACCTGCTGCTGTTGCAATAGAGAAGTTAAACAGCTTGAATCCATATTTAAGAACATAGATATCAATTGTTGTAGCAACATCTTCAAGCATACCGTTCTTCAAGAAGTACGGCATTTCGAAGTTTGCATCAAGGATATGACCGCAACTCATAATCATCATGATGATGACTGTTGAGCGTATTCCTGGAAGAGTAATGTTCCAGATCTTTC